>JBBQIT010000005.1:0-24815 GCA_038325205.1 Bdellovibrionota bacterium | reverse complement strand
GCGAACTACCCAACGTTTCAGGAAGTTAAAAGTCGTTTGGCGTCCTCCGAGTCTCGCCTCTATGATCGACATGGGGAAATTATTAATGAACAGAGGACGAATTTTCGGATTCGCCACATTGGTTGGACGCCGCTTTCCGATATTTCTCCAGCCCTTAAAAAGCTCGTCATTCTAAGCGAGGACAAACGATTCTTAGAACATCACGGAGTTGATTGGATTGCTTTGGCCGGAGCTGCTAAAAGCTACCTCTTCGGAAAGGCCGCGCGTGGGGCAAGTACCATTTCGATGCAGGTCGCGGGTCTTTTAAATGATTCTCTAAAGCCTAAAAGACGCCGAAGAGGGTTCAGCCAAAAGTGGGACCAGATCGAAGAGGCTAGACGACTCGAGAAAGCTTGGACCAAAGACCAAATTTTGGAAACCTACCTCAATTTGATCTCCTTCCGCGGGGAACTAAAGGGAATTGCCACCGCTTCCAAAGGACTCTTTGGAAAAATTCCTAGTGGCCTGAATCAAGAAGAGGCGCTGCTCTTATCGGCGCTCGTTCGAGCCCCCGGAGCCACCGATGCGATGGTGATTCAGCGAGCTTGTCGCCTGGCCGAGCTTTCGAAGCTTTCTGAGGGGGCCTGTGAACGAGTGAAAATTCTCGTCGCCAAACAAGGGCTTTTCCCGAAACCTTTCGCTCCGGCCATTGCTCTGGCTCCCCATGCAGCACGGGTTCTCATGGGGGAAGGCGCAGATCATTCCACTCTTGATAGAAAAATCCAAGGAAAGGTCCTTCAGATCTTAAGACAACAAGTCCTAAGTCTTCGTGCCAAGAACGTAACCAACGCCGCCGCTCTGGTCGTTGATAACAAAACGGGTGAAGTGCTTGCCTACGTGGGAAGTGTGGGAAGCCTTTCTAAAGACGGTGAAGTCGATGGGGTTCAAGCCAAGCGGCAGGCCGGCTCGACCCTAAAACCCTTTCTCTACAGCGTTGCCCTTGAGCGCCGCTACTTAACTGCCGCCTCGAAACTTAATGATTCCGTCACCAATATTTCCCTGGGATCTGGGGCTGTCTATCGACCTCGAGATTTCGACCAGGAATACCACGGAGACGACGTCACGCTAAGAATGGCGCTGGCCTCTTCGTTAAATGTTCCGGCGGTTAGGACCCTTCAACTGATCGGGGTTGAAAAGCTGGTAGAGAGAATGAACGGTCTAGGGTTCGAGCAAATTCGATCGGAAGAATACTATGGCCCTTCGCTGGCGCTCGGAACCGCGGATGTCACCCTTTGGGAACTTGTGAATGCTTATCGCGCCCTCGCTAATCAGGGCGCTTACTCCAAGCTCATCTTAACTCCTCAAAAGAGGGTGAGGCCGGTGAGGGTTATCTCCCGGGAAGCAGCATTTATCATCGGCGACATTTTGTCGGATCACACGAGTCGAAGTTTAACTTTTGGATTAGAGAGTCCACTTTCTCTTCGTTATTGGGCCGCCGCTAAAACCGGAACTAGTAAAGATATGAGGGACAATTGGTGTGTGGGCTTTACCGATCGCTACACTGTCGGCGTTTGGGCAGGGAATTTTTCAGGTGATCCCATGTGGAATGTAACGGGAGTTAGTGGCGCTGCACCCGCGTGGGCAGAGATCCAGAATTACCTTCATGAAGTTGGAAAAAACAAAGCCCCCAAGGCTCCGAAGGGAGTCATCTATGTCGACTCGGAATGGTATGTGAAAGGCACTGAGCCTAAACACCTTCTAGTGGAGCAAGAAAAGTCCGCAGCTGGGCTTGCCAAGATTATTTACCCCGTAGAAGGGCTATTGATTGCGCGGGATCCGGACATTCCAGCGGAGGCCCAAAAGGTATTTTTCGCATCCTCGCAGAGTGAAGTTCCTTTGGAATGGGTATTAAACGGGGAGCGACTCTCAATCGCTAACGGAGAATTTGGCTGGCATCCGACCAAACCGGGACGTTATCACCTTGAACTTGTGGATAGCGGGGGAGCGGTTAGGGACGAAGTCTATTTTGTAGTTAGAAATTAATTTTCCAAAACATCCAGACAGGCCCAACCTAGTACCCACATTTTCCAAAAGCCCCCATTCCGACTCATCTCGTCATAGAACGGCGTGCTAAAATATCGAGATGACAGACCAGCTGCTTTCTCCTCAGCAAAAGATAGTGACCCTTGTCATCGCGTTCCTTCTTATCGGTTTCATCATGCTGTTTAGTGCCACCGGAATTATGGGCATTCAACAACATGGTTCCGAATTCTATTACGTGGTCAGGCAGGCGATATGTGCGGGCGTCGGACTTCTTGGGATGTTCGGGCTGTCACGAGTACGCTACCAATGGTGGGGAAAGATCTCTTTGCCGCTTCTTCTCGTCCAACTCGTCATGATAGCCATTACCACTTTCACTCATTTAGGACACAACTCCGGGGGTTCCACCCGATGGTTGAAATTGGGCCCTCTACAATTTCAGCCCACAGAGCTTGCAAAAATTACCGTTACAATATACGTCGCCTTTTTACTTTCGAAATTGGAAACGCTAAGAGCCCCTACCAAGTTTTGGTTGATCCATGGCTCTTTAATCGCTCTCGTCCTTTTTTCAATCTTTCGCCAACCCGACTTTGGAACGACGATGATTCTTTGCTGCATCATCGGCGGCCTTTTCTTCGTCGCGGGAGCAAAGACGACGTATCTTTTAGGAGTCTTAGGAACTGGAATATTGGGTGGCTTGTTTGCCATGCTCCATTCCGATTACCGTCGCAGGAGAGTATTAGCTTTTTTGAATCCCTGGGCAGATCCTCAAGGGAATGGATTTCAAACGATCCAATCTTTTTTGTCTTTTCACTCTGGGAAGATCTTTGGAGTGGGAATTGGAAACGGGAATAGTAAACTCTTCTTCCTTCCCGAAGTTCATACCGATTTCATCTTTGCCCTTATCGGGGAAGAGTTGGGTTTCGTAGGAGCTATTCTTGTATTGGGCCTTTTTCTTTATTTGGGCTACTTACTTTTTAAAGGATCTTTGAGAGCTCCCGATAATTTTGGACGATATTTAGGTTTTGGGCTCTCGCTGTCTCTGCTCCTCCAAGTCTCGATTAACCTCGGCGGAGTTACCGGAATCCTACCGGTAAAAGGGCTGCCGCTGCCTTTCATCTCTTGGGGAAGGTCCGCACTATTCGTGAATCTCTTGATGATGGGAATCTTATTGAACATCATTCGCCAATCCGGAATAATTCCCAAGAAAGAGCCACGACGAGGAGAATTCGAGTTAGCACGCAAAAAAACATACTAATCACTGGAGGGGGAACTGGGGGGCACGTTTTCCCAGCTCTTGCGATCGCTCACGAATTAATTTCGAGGGGATTTTCAGTCGTCTACGTAGGAAGTCCTCGAGGGTTTGAAAATAAGGTGGTTCCCGCTCAGGGCATTCGTCTTATAACCATCGACTCTGGTTCCGTTAAAAACCAATCCCCTTTAACGATCATAAAAACACTGTTTAAATTATTTTTCGGTGTCTTCAAGGCCATGAAGATTATCCGACAAGAAAAGGCCGCCGCCGTCATCGGCGTGGGTGGTTATGTCTCCGTTCCCGTCGGATTCGCTGCTTTTCTCACCGGGACCCCTCTCTATCTGCAAGAGCAAAACGTTTCGGTCGGAATCGCCAACCGTGTGTTAGGACGGCTAGCAAAAAAGGTTTTCATTGGTTTTGATGAAGCCGCTCAATATTTTCCTAAAGATCGAAGTCTTTTGACGGGAAATCCCATTCGAAAAGAGTTTTTCGATCCCAAGTTTGCTTCCTTTAATTCAAAGTGTGACAACATTTTGGTATTCGGAGGAAGCCAAGGGTCTCAAGCCCTCAACGAAGTCTTTCTTTCGCTGCTGCCGGAGCTGGGCAACAAATTTCCGAATGCCTCGATCGTTCATCAAACGGGAGAAAAGGACTTCGAAAGAGTAAAAGCCGCTTATCAAGCCTCCTTTAAGGGAAAATATGAAGTCCTCCCTTTTATTACCGATATGGCTAGTGTTTACACCCCGGCTTCTCTGGTGATTTCAAGATCAGGGGCACTCACTGTCTCCGAACTGATTCAAGTCGGCCGTCCTGCGATCTTGGTTCCTCTTCCAAGAAAAGGACAGAACGACCAAGTGGATAACGCCCTTCTTTTGGAACGCAGCGGAGTGGGCCGAATGGTCGAGCAGGGACAGGATTTTGAGAAGCGTTTCAATGAGACTTTCTTCGACGTATTTACCCCCGAAAAACTCACCGAAATGTTCCAAAACTTTTCTGCATTGCGCGGCGGGAATGCCCTTGCTAGCATCGGCCTCCACATGGAACGCGAGCTCGCTTCTTAGGGATAACGAGCTTGAAGTGACCCGTGTGCGGATGGCCTTAAATGTACAATAAGTTCAATAAAATCCACTTCATCGGCGTCGGCGGTATCGGCATGAGCGGTATCGCCGAACTCTTGCGACGTCACGGATACACGGTTTCGGGATCGGATTTGAATAAAGGGGAAACCGCCAAGAACCTGGAACGCATCGGCGTTCAGATACATGTCGGCCATGACGTGAAGAATGTCCAAGGGGCAGAACTGGTCGTCTATTCTTCAGCGATTCGTCGAGACAACCCTGAAATGATTGCTGCTTCCCAGCTTAAAATTCCCATCATCACCCGGGCTGAGATGCTGGCGGAACTTATGCGATTGAAATACGGCATCGCGGTAGCCGGAGCTCACGGGAAGACAACTACCACCTCGATGATCTCAATGCTCCTTATGGAAGGCGACCTCGATCCCACGATCGTGGTCGGCGGCAAGGTAGATCATTTTGGCGGCGCCAATGCACGGTTGGGTGCGGGCGATTTCATGGTTGTAGAAGCCGATGAGAGCGATGGAAGCTTCAACCGACTTTCTCCCTCCATTGCCGTGGTCACCAATATGGACCGCGAACACATGGACCATTACAAGACCATGCCGAAACTTAAAGGCGCCTTCTTGTCGTTCATGAATAAAGTCCCCTTTTACGGATTGACCGTGCTTTGCGGCGACGATCCCTATCTACGAGTTTTGAGTTCCAAAGTCGATCGCCGTAAAAAGACCTATGGGTTTCATCCCGACTGCGATTACGTACTTTCGGACTACGCCGTAAGTGGATTGGGAAGCCGGTTCTCACTAAAGACCTTTTCGGGAAAAGACACTGTAGTGCTTCAAGTCCCTGGCCGTCATAACGCTTTGAATTCCGTCGCTGCTCTTGCGGTAGCTGACGAGCTCTCTATTCCCCGCACCGTTTCATTAGATGCTTTGGCGACTTTTCAGGGAGTCCAACGAAGATTCCAAAAGCGAGGCACTCTTAATGGAGTGCTTTTCATCGATGACTATGCCCATCATCCGACCGAGATTCGAGCCACCATTCAAGCGACGCGAGAACAGTATCCTAAAGCAAACATCCGCGTGGTGTTTCAACCCCATCGCTTTTCTCGAGTAGAAGACTTGCTCGATCAGTTTGGAACTTGCTTCAAAGATTCTGATGCTGTGGCCATTACCGATATCTACGCGGCCGGAGAGGCTCCGATTCCGGGTGTGGATGGCAGGGCGTTGAGCGATCTGATTGGAACTCAAGGAATTGAAGTGACCCGTCACGTGAAGACGCCGATGGATGGGGTTCAAGGCTGGCTCGCCGAAAGTACAGAAGGGGACATCATCCTGACCTTAGGGGCAGGAGACTTGCCTAATGTCTACAAGCAGCTCTTTTAATAACAGCCGAATCATCGATAGATGCAAAGCTGCGTTCGCAGAGCGAGTTCGCTTTAATGAACCTTTAGCGCCGATTGTCGCTTATCGAGTGGGCGGACCGGCCGACATTCTGGTTTTTCCCAATAATGAATCCGATCTTAACGAGATTAAGAAGCTTTCCGAAGATGAAAAACTTCCGATCACTATTATCGGGACGGGAACTAACCTATTAGTGAGAGATGGTGGCATTCGGGGCATTACCGTATCTCTCTTACACGCCTTTAAAGAGATCGAGTATGTCGGCAAGACTCCTCAAAACTCTCATTTGGTTCGCACCGGTGGAGGAGTGGGTAAGCCAGAACTCCTGGAATGGGCGATAAACCAAGGTTTTGCAGGGCTCGAGTTCAGTGCCGGGGTTCCGGGGACCATCGGCGGTGGAATTTTCATGAATGCCGGTACCAAGTATGGGTGTTACGGGGATATACTAAGAGAGATTCGACTTTTCGATTTTGAGTCTGGCGCTCGTCAGTTAAAGACCGAGAAGGCTCAGTTTGGCTACCGCGAGCAGAAGCTCGTTAAAGGTTCCTTAGTACTGTGGACTCTCTTTGAACTGACGACGGGAGACGGGGGTGCGATTCGCACCGAAGTAGATCGTATTATTGCGGAGCGGGAGGCCAAACAACCACTCGACTACCCCAGTTGCGGTTCCACTTTCAAAAATCCCGAAGGGCTTTCAGCAGGAAGGCTTATCGAAAAGACGGGTTTGAAAGGCCTTCAGATTGGGGGCGCTGTGATTTCGGAAAAGCACGCCAATTTCATTCTCAACAAGGGGAATGCGAAGGCGAGCGATATCTTAGCGCTGATTGAAGTGATAAAAGAAAAAGTGAAAGAACAGTCTTCGGTCGAGTTGGAGTGTGAAGTGATAATTCTAGGATCTTCTCAATAAGGCGGTCTCAAGAATGATGAAAACTAAGTTCCGAACGAAACTCAAGTTTTCCAAAGCGGGGTTGGTTTGTAGTGGAGGAGCGACAAAGGCCGCCGCCTTTCACATCGGCGTCTGTCTAGCTCTCAGAGACAAAGGGTTTTCGTTTGTAGGGGGAAGATCGGAAACCCCAGTAGACATTAATGCGCTTCCTTATCCGCCAACCCGTTACCATCCTCACCAAATAGCAACTTATGTGGGGTCGAGCGCGGGAGCGTTGATCTGTACGATGCTAGCTAGTGGTGTGGGAATCGAAAGTTTGATCAACTCTTTCTCCAACGATACTAATTTCAAAGTTCCAGGAAATCACCGAGAGATTCCTCGCATTCACTATCGTGACATCTTAACGATCAGTTGGCCCAAGCCGACTTCCCTTTTAAAAAGTTTCCAAAAGAGTTCTATCTTTAGCCGAACCATGGAATCCATGGTTCTCAGAAACTTGCGTTTACCTGGGATCTTTTCGACACGGGGATTGGCGGAATATGTTGAGAAAAACATTCTCCCCACCAACCGGTTTCACGAACTTCAGCCAGATCTCTTTATTGTGGGAACTCAATTGGACCATTCTCGCAAAATCATCTTTGGAAGGTTCGGCACGGAAAAGACCTATGACCAATATTGCCAATACGCTTCGAACGCGTTGATCTCTGACGCCGTTGGCGCTTCTATGTCGCTGCCCCCGGTATTTGCTCCTTACTTGGTTCATCACGAAGGCGGCAAAGAGCGCTACTACATCGACGGAGAGATTAGAGAGACGCTCTCTACTCACGTCGCTAAAGAAAATGGCTGTGACCTTATTATTTGTTCCTACACTCATCAGCCTTACCACTTCAAAGACGACATCGGCTCCTTGTATCTCTATGGCATGCCGGCCATCGTAGTGCAGGCGGTGTATCAAGCGATCGAACAAAAAATCTATGGCTCTAAAAAAGCACATGAAAACAAAAATGCCGCTTTGAGAGTCGTCCGCGAGTTCTTCAAAGAAAAGAAATATCCAGAAGAAGACGTCGCCGAACTCTGTATTCGTCTTCAAGAGCAGCTCGATTTCAAAGAAAGTCTCAACTACATCTACATTCATCCCGAGTCCAAAGATCGCGAGATGTTCTTCGGCGATCATTTCACTCTGAATGCTCACACGCTTCAGAACGTAGTCACCATTGGCTATAAACGAGCGATGGCGGAGCTGCGGAAATACGACTTGGAACCAGTGACTACAAGCCCAACTCCAGCGGCTTAACGTAAGTCACACTAATCACCTATATCGACGCAATCTCTCCCTTAATTTTGTCGTTCTCCACACAAAACCCTTCACCGAAGCACCAAGTTCCTAGTCCATACTAAAAGTGCCGCGGGTGGTCTCTTCTGCTGCAAAAACAGGTTGCTAAATTGTGGGATTGTAAGATGAAAGCGCCAAACATCATTTACTTACCGCCGATTCCCCCTAGCCACATCGTCCAGTCTCCGCCAAAAGACGGCATAGACAGGCTGGCACAGCGATTGCTCAAAGCATACACCGGGAAGCGCGCTACCGCCCAAACGGGGATGGATACGTGTCTAGAGAGTCGACGGGAGTGCCGAATTGCGGCGTCTGCTTTGGATTCTTTCGGGAAGGACCCTTTGATCGTTAAGAGAACCAAAAGGCTTCATAGAACACTACAGAAAAAACTTTCGCGATCTTACCTGTTCCTTTTCGCGATTTTCTCTGCGGTGACGATTGCTTCGCTCGATTTAGCGGCGAATCGTACGAACGACTCTATGAAAGTGGCTATCAATGCCACCGCTAATGTGCCGTCACCCGCCCAAGCGCTAATGAAGCAGCCAGCGTGGGACTACTTTCATCCGGCGTGGAAGAAAGAAAGCCCTTGGCGTCTCTTCCCTTCGGCGGACAGCAACGAATTTCGTTTACCAACTCCGACTGCCGATCTGTCTGATTTTCTTACTGACCCTGAGAACAAGATTGAGCCCGAATTTGAGGTAACCCCTGGTTTAAAGAGACGAACGCTTTTCTGGATGGAGATTTACGCGAAGTATAGCTCCCGTTTTAAAGTCGTTCACGATCGCACGGACCCAGGAATCCAATATGGCGTTATCGATCTTAGACCTCTTTATCGAGTATTTGGTTCAGGACCAGCCACCGAAGTAAGAGCTGCCGAGATAGAACGCAAGGTAGAGAAAGAATTAAAGCTTCGGTTGTCTCAAGCGATTGGGCTTACCAACTCTGGAACAATGAGCCCCCAAGAACGTGATGAGATCCGAACATTTTTATCAGCGGCGGGTGCTTTGAGCTCCCCTGAGACGGCAAAGCTAATTGAATCCGTCCGAAGCCAAACCGGACAGCGAGACATGTTCCTACAAGCGCTTTATCGCTCGGGAAACTTACTTCCCCATATAGAAAGCGTCTTTAGAAGAAATAATCTTCCCGTCGCCCTGGCTCGCATTCCTTTCGTGGAGTCTTCTTTCAATGTGAAAGCGCTCTCTAGCGTAGGAGCCGTAGGTATTTGGCAATTCATGCCCGAGACGGCAAGACAGATGTCTCGCTCGGACCAAAACAGCCATTGGGTCGACCCTCTTAGACAAACCGCAAGTGCAGCTCGTTTGTTACAGATTTACCGAAGTATTCTTCCTGACTGGGGAACGACGGTGACGTCGTACAACTCCGGAGTCGGTCGAGTTCGTCATATCGTTCAGCGCTATCATGTTAAAGGCGTGGACGGATTGCTCCTCGTCCCTTCGACCGATGGTCTCGGGTTCGCAGGACAAAATTTTTACTCTGAATTTTTAGCTGCTAATGTCGTAGAAGCTTATAAAGAGCAGATTTTTAGCCGCATGCTAGGAAATATTGATCTTACCCAAGTCTTTAAGGGAACGGTGCCGTTTCCTAAAGACATCTGCGACCTATAAACCTAAATTGGGTGGCTTTGGGCCAGTGAAAAGATATGGGACGGAAAATATAGAAGCTAATAGTACAAAGATCGAGAAGTATCCGACTTTCTATAGGGACTCCTGAGCCTAGGGTCGCCACGCCACTTCGTGGCTCGCAATGACATTGGGACGAAGATTCGGAAATTTAGTTGATTACCATCGAGACGCGATCAACGCCGACCACCAAGGTGTGGGCGCGGCGGATGTGGCTTTCAGGATCGATCCACTTCAAGAAGTAGACGTCTGGGGGAAGATTGTAGAAGCCGAAACGTGGGTTTGCGGCATTTAAACAAAATTTATTTCCTTCAGAGGGTTTGCCCCAAGGATAAGGACCATGGCCAGTGATCGGAACATCCGATTTGGTGCTTTCGAGTTGAACGGTGAAACAACGCTCGGCCTCTGGATTTTCGTGATCTTCTTTGCTGGCGAAAAGCGAAGGCTCGGCGCCGCCCATAATCGACCCGGCATGGGTGTCGATAGATTTCAGTCGCGCGATATCAAGCACGCTATCTTTATAAAGTTCTTGGTCGATCAAAAAGAAATGATGGGGTTCCTTAGTAGGAGGTGCTGACGGATCCCAGGGAATGGTTTGCAAGAACTTGGGATATCCCTCAAGTAGAATCTCGACGGTCAAAGTCCCTTGGGGATGGTCGATATTATGGATCCAAAACTCCCCATTCGCGTCGGTGCTAACCCGATTTTTGGCATCTTGAAATACCAGGTGGACATCCGCACCTCTAGGATTTGTTCCATTCAAAAGATCATGAACCTGCCCGTGCAAGCTATGCATGCCACTTCTGCCAAATTCAACGTAGCGAGCTTGATTGGGTTTCACATTCACAAGATAGGGGAGCCAACCGCCCGGACGAACTAGCGCCGTAAACCAGGGAGTCATATTTAAAATGCTCGTGAGCCCCTGCTTCAACGTCGCCTGCGCATCGGGATCAGGGAGCGTTGCGTGATAGGTAACCGTGCCGTCTCCCGTAGCAGTGCCGACCGTGACACCGGCTTGAGGTAACCGAGTTACGGGGTCATAGACCTTGGCAAATACGAGGCCTTTGTCGCCGCTTTGAGGCGTTCTAATAAACTTGGTTTGAGCTCGATTTTTCTTTTGCGTGAAATAAGTAATGTCATCCACTTTACTTTGAGGGACCAAGTAGATGACGTCGTAGGCATCCTTGTTACCCACCGGAACTTCCTGTTGAGTAGAGAGGTAATGCTTCTCTAAATTTCCGGGGGCAGAAACCGCAACCGTAAGTTCCGAGCGCGAGGGAATGTGAGGAATTCTAACGTTGCCGTCTTTATCGGAAAGAAAGGTTCCCAATCTCGGCATGTTCACGACCGTCACCGTGGCGTTGGGAATGCGAACTGGCTGATTTTCTAGTTCGTCACGAGAATCGGGATCAGAATCATCCGGAGGCGGACCTTCGAATAACGTGAGATTCATCACTAAACCGTTCGAAGGAACATTCTGTACGAAGGTTTGATAATGCTCGATATCGGTGCCTCGGACATGGAATTCGATATCGGCTTTGTATCCCCACCAGATCCGGTCACGGAAAGAGATATCAGCACGCAATTGATGTTCATCAAACACCAAAGCTCTCAATTTAAAGAGGCCTGATTTCAGACGTTTCGAAGGAATGTAAAAATTTCTTTGGTCAGCGCTAGAACGGTAAATGTACCCAATCCCATCGATATCGCCTTTTTTTAAGTCGGCTCGATCGGCAGGTTGAATAAAGAGTTCAATGTGGCCATGATTTTCGGCAAGCCATTGTTCGGCAAATTTATCGACGGAAAATTTACCATTGAGTATGCCCACATCTGGGTCAGTCGATCGCGGTCGACTCGCCGCACGTTCCGAAGCCTCTCTGTCGGGACGATCCCAAACAATTTGGGTTTGCGTCTTTGAACCAGATGAGGAAGCCGAAGAAGCTAACGAAGCTGGGGTGCGCGCTTTAGGAAGTCCTGTCGCCATCGCTATCGTTTGCGGAGCGTGTGTGACTGGCTCTGCGACTTCGTGCACTACTTCCGCTTTCGGTGCCACCGTTTGATGTCGTTCTACTAAAGTAGGCGCCGGCTTTTCAGCCTGCGCGACCGTAACGGCTTTATTAGGAAGCGACGACTGAATTATAGCTGCGACCGGGGGTGCCGCGACTTCAGCTGCTACTTCTTCTGCTACTCGTTCCTCGGGCACTTCTTTTACGTCAGGAGCTTCCAAAGCTTTCGCAAAATGTTCAACTCTTGAAACCGGCGCGACTTCACCCAACTCATCCTCTTCTTCTTCTTTTATTGAGGGTTGGGGTTGAGTAGCCACGACAGGAGCAGGCTTTTGAATAGCCTCCACTTTCGGTTTTATCAATTGGTTAGTCATCTGAGGAGCGGGAGCGACGGGAGTAAAGACTGGAATTGTCGGTGAAGCTATCGCCACCACTGTTTTTGTGGGCGCAACCAATTCCGGAGCGCTCGATTGAGTCGGCTCTTCGACAGGTTTTGTCCAAGGAGCACGGGGCTTATCCGGTCTGACTAAAGTAGGTTCGCCCTTCGGTTCAATGATAGCTTCTGCAATTTCCACTTCTTCCGAGGGGACCGTAATCTCGGCTTGAGAATCTTCAACCACAGGGGCTTTTACTTCGGCCACTTCAGCCTTCGCGACTAAAGTAGTTTCCACTTTTGGCGCTTCTACTTCTGCCACTTTGGCAGGTTCGACGACCGGCTCCTTATCAGCTAGCAAATCCTTTTCCTCGATAGCTTTGGGCGCTGGCGCAAGGGTAGGGAGCTTTACCTTCTTAAAGGCATCTAAACTTTTCTGATAGTCGACGTATTCTTCTTTTTGAAAGGAACCCAAGATCATCGAAGAACGTGGGATGAGAGGAACTTGCGCTTCGGTCGCTTCATCGGCCTCTAAGGTTGCAGACGACTGCGACCATTCAGAAGCTATCTCACCACTCAAAGAAGGTTCACTAAAAGATTGTTCCACTAGAGTATCCAATTTTTCATCAGAAACTACATTGGCTACTTTCACCGCAGTGGCTCGGTGGGGAGTTAAACCCTCTGACGAGTTCTCAACGTACAGTTCCGCTAACGCTTCAAGAGCGCTCATTGGACTTTTTGGTGCGGTCCGCGAGACCTTTATAGAAGGCGAAACTTTTTTGGCGATCTTTATTGCGGGCTTTTTGGCGACGCTATTACGGACCGAGTGTTTCTTAACCCGTCGGGCCCGGACTAAAGGAGAGGTCGAGTTACGAGCTTTTTTGGCGACTACGACATTTTCGGTCGCTTCCATTCCGTTCATCGGTATCGGAACTTGTACTAAAAGAGGGACCTCTAAAAGGGACTTCGGTTCAACCTTAATGACGTCGGCTGCAGAAGCGCCGACTTCAACGGCCGGGGCGTGCGACGGAACCGGGGCTCGAGCTAATCCCAGGGCTGGCTGCTTGTGAGCGAGTGATATCTCTTCGGAAGCCACAGGCGACGGCATGTTGTCTGGATTCGGAGGAAGCGCACGGAAACGTACCATCACAAAAGCGCATACGAAGACCGCTGTCGTAATAGAGCTCGCCCACGTGGGTCGTAAGCGCTTCAATGTGCTTTTAAATCCGTTCAAGGTTAGCTTCCTGCTTCTTTGGGCGACTTAGTGAACTGAACTGTAATAGAGGAGACGTAGAAGATGATTGATCTGTCTCCAGTATATAATTCGGCATAAATTCAGCAAGACTAAAATAGAAATAAATCATTGAAAATACTGAATATTCTGGTTACTCTATGATGAGTATGCCAGGGTACTCACAAAATCCTCGTATTAGTGCTTGGGTCGAACGGTGGATAACCAGCCAACGAATATCCACGCCCCTACAATTTCAGCCTTTAGCGGGAGACGGTTCACAGCGAACTTTTTATCGACTCACTTGGGGAAAGGGGAGTCGAGTACTTCTGTCAGATATCGGCTGGGATCTAAGCAAAGACTACGCGCCACATCAAGAATTTTTGGCGTCACATGGCCTCCCGGTTCCACTTTTTTTCGAAATCGATCCCGTAGGTGGGTTTTTGGTCATGGAAGACCTAGGAGACCAACTTTTACAGTTTGAGATCCTAAAGCATCCGGACAAAAAAATGGGATGGCTTGAGACCGCTTCCCGACTCTTGTCAACGCTCCATGGCAAAACCTATCCCGTTCCGAAAACGTTACCGATCGCCAGCCGGAGTTTTGATACCCAAAAGTATTCGGATGAATTGAAGTTCACTTTCGACCATCTTCAAGTCGGTTATTTGGGAATGGATCCGCCAGATGAAGTAACGCTTAACGCGGTGCATGATTTCTGCGCTAAGGTCAGCCAAACCAAACCCATTATTTTCGCCCATCGGGATTATCACTGCCGGAACTTACTCGTGAAAGACGAGAAGCTCTACCTCATCGACTTTCAAGACGCCCGCTTGGGTCCGCCTCACTATGATTTAGCGAGTTTGGTCTACGATGCCTATGTTCCCATGGATACGGCCCAACGTAATTTCTTGGTCGAAGCGTATAAAGACGAACTTAAGCATTATCCCCTCTTCAAGGACATCAATTGGAAGACTTTTGACGACGATTTAAGGCGGATCGCCTTCCAGCGTGTCGTCAAAGCCGCGGGCTCTTTCGCTTCTTTCTTTATGCGATATGGGAAGGAAACCCATCTGCCCTATCTCGTCCCTGCATTACAATATGCGGAAAGCTTACTTCCTAGCTGCCCGGAACTGATGGTGAACGGGAAGTCGGTCATTCACCTCTCCGAATGGATTAGCCGAGTCTCCAAGAAATTTGGAGAAAGGAAACGTTCTTGAATTCGACGACGAGCCAAAAGATTTCTCACGGGATGATTTTGTGCGCTGGTCTTGGAACCAGATTACTTCCAATGACGGAAAAAAATCCCAAACCGCTTGTCCCTGTGCTCAATCTTCCGAACGTGCTTCACACGCTGCACCTTTTTCGAACGGCAGGAATCTCTAAGGTCATTTTGAATTTGCACCATCTGGGCGAAGCGATTCAAAAGTACCTGGGCGACGGGAGCCGCTGGGGAATGCATCTCGCTTACTCCAAAGAGCCGACGCTTTTAGGAACCGGCGGTGGAGTAAAGAATGCAGAGCCCTTCTTCGAAGGGCAACCCTTTGTGATCGCTAACTGCGATTTTGTCAGCAACCTGAATCTATTGCCGACTATTCGCCATCATCAAAAACAGAAAGCCCTCGCTACGATGGTTCTTTACGAAGATCCTATTCGCCAGCCTCACTATTCTAAAGTGGGTATCGATGAAAGCGGCGCTTTGGTTTTGTTTCCCAAAGTCTCTATAAAAGAGCCTCATAGAGTAGGCATCTTTACCGGCGTCCATGTTCTAGAGAACGAAACGCTCCAGTACCTCAAAAAAGAGCCGTCGGGAATCAACGAACTCCTTTACCCGAGTCTCATGCGAGACTCAGTAAATCGAACGCTAGGCCACTTCTTGGACAAGCAATATTGGCGGGATACTGGCGAGTTTGGCACCATCCATTCAGGATCTATGGATCTGTTGGACCGCCTTACCAGTGACACCGTCCTTCAAGCGTGTTTTCGAGAGATGGGAAACTACGACGAGATAAAGCCCGGCGTATGGGGGCCGCGCGGAACTCATTTGCCCCCTGGTGTGGAATTTAATGCTCCTGCAGTCGTCGGAGCTAACTGCCAGTTTGAATCGGGAGCGGTAGTTGGCCCCTTCGCCGTCATCGCTGACGAGAGCACGGTAAAAGCGAAAGCTAACGTTCTTAGAACGATTCTCCTCGATAAGTCTACCGTAGAGGCCGGCCAGCACCTTCAAGGCGCTTTAGTCTTTAGCGGAAAGATACTCTACGACGAAAAAAAAAGGCCTTAGGAAGGAACCCTTCCCAAGGCCTTTCAAAAATTTTCTAGTTACGACTTAGCGAATGTTACCTTCAGGGGCGCCACGCATGCCGCTCGAGAAGTTAACTTGGCCAGTACCGCGGAAGTTCGAGTTAGAAGAACCACGGTTCATGCTTCGGTTCATCGTCGCATTTCCTTGCGCGAAAGCATTTCGCGGCACCGCACGGCCCATCGAATTTCCACCACCTAAGCCAAGCATTCCAGCTACCGTATCTTGGCTAGCCATTGGCTGAATCTGGGACATGTTCTGCTGTTGGCCTTGGTATCCGCCAGGACCCATTTGGCTCGTCATGTTGGCAACCTCTTGTCGAGCCGCATTTTTCGCCGCAGCGTCGACACTTTCCGTGTTGCTCTTCGTCGCTTCTAACAACTTGCTCTGGAATTCCTTGTTCGAAGCATCCTGAGCGTACTGACGTTTAACATCGTCAATCTGCTGCTGAGTATTATTCTGTGGCTGCTGGTTCTGCGCGAACGGGTTAAATCCCGGCGGCATTCCTCCTGGAGGAGGCTGCTGCGGACCACCCATTTGACTCGGATCTGGACCTTGAGGACCATTGTTCTGAGGCGACGGAGGAATCTGAGCTGCCTGAGGCGCTTGTTGTGCCGGCTGAGGCGATTCCGTTCGCGAGTTGCTCGCCGGAGGCGTCACAACCGTCGGACGATCGTTATTATTTTGAAGAAGCGGAAGTAAAGAGGCTAAGTCCGCGCCATTCGAACCTTGGAGAGCGGAAGGATCAAAACTTCCCGCACCACCAAAGACCGGTGTAGGAACTCCAGCACCAGCTCCCACTCCAGGAGCCGTGTTACCACCACCGGCACCGCCGGTAGATCCACCAGAATCAGTCGGACCGGTCTTTACCGCGCCATCGACTTTAGTGGTTGGTTTGTCTTTTAATTTTTCTGCTTCTTCAGCAAGCTTTTTCTTCTTGTCAGCAGCTTTATCGGCTTTATCGGAATCTTCATCGGTCGAAGCTTCTTCTTCTTCGGCTCTTCGCAACCGGGTTCTTATTTCAGAAGCCGATTCTTTTTTGCCATCGAGAGGACAGAAATTCTGACCAGCACCTAACGTGGAAGCCAACGCCATCGCACCGAGAGCGCCTCCGCTTTTGCTGATAAGATCTTTGTCTTTATGGTCCGAAGTTTTAAATTCTTTGGAGTCTGCTAATAAGATTCCCATTCCTTTTTTGACGAGGTCAGCGAAGCCTTTTTCGACTTTAGAACGTTTTTCTAAAGCGCGGACTAGCCAATAGCGACAGCCTTCCAATTTCCCTTTGTCGATTTTCGCGACGGCATCTTTAGCCGTAGGAAAAACAGAAGCTAAACCATCACCATCCGTGCTGACCATGCAGCTATCGATGAGTGACTTCAAAGCTTCTTTCGAGTCGTCTTTAGAGCAAATGTCCGACTCGTAATGACTTAGAAGTGCGCCAGATTGATGCGCTAAATCTTTAAGGACGTCTAAGTTCGCCTTGCTTAGGGTGATCTCGTCGACCTTGGTATCGGCAGCTGTGTCACCGACCTGCTTTTCCAAGTCTTTGTAAGCACTTTGTGCCGCTGAAATTTCATGTTTATCTAGCGCCTTGACGGGCCCGTGACTGTTATCGGCGTAGATTGTAGGAACGCTAAGGCTTAATGCCAAAGCAATTACTTTTAAGCTCACGTTCAACTTGCGATTCATCGGCTTCCCCGCTTTCAACTGCAACGGCTCTTACGAGCCACCAGCAACTAGAACACAACAACTTGTTTGATACTGGAACCGCTATTGATCCCAGGATTACAACAAGCCTCCTTTTAAAAGTCTCAACCTGAGACTTAATCTCGCCAAATAGACGAGACCCTCAGGGCTACTCACTGTGCAAGCGCTAGACCAAAAGTCATTCACGCTGAGATCACTAACAGTGGGGTCGTAGACTTAAAGTGGGGGGGATCAAAAAAGCGTCGTAAAAGTAGTCAGTTTTTTGCGCGCTGTTTCCTAGAGTGAAGAAACCACTAGGGAAAACAACAAGCGCCGGCCTAAAATATTAATTGTAAGGTCACTGTACAGTCTTTTGACTCTAATTTGTCGGTGTGAGTATACGGTAAAAAAACCAAGGAAAACGCCATGAGAGCTCTGATTCAACGAGTAACGCGTGCACAGATCGCAGACCAACACGTGCCAAACAATGTCATCGCGTCTATCGAAAAGGGACTTCTCGTTCTCGTCGGATTTGAAGAAGGGGATAGCCCCGTTTCTATCGAGCAGATGGCTCAAAAAATTCGCAGCCTTCGTATTTTTTCCGATGCTCAAGGGAAGATGAATTTGGGCGGTTCGGAAGTAAACGCGCAGTATCTTCTGGTCTCTCAATTCACGCTTTATGCTGAGTGCAAATACGGAAACCGTCCTTCTTTTATGGGAGCTGCTCCCAAGACTAGGGCGAAGGAATATTACGAGCACTTCGTGAATACATTCGCCCGTATTTCCGGTCCCGAATTAGTGAAAAGCGGAGTGTTCGGTAGTGACCTCGCGGTAGAGCTGGTAAATGACGGCCCGGTTACCGTCTGGCTCGACTCCAAAGACGTCCTTTAACCCTCCTTTACCTCGCCTTCTCCCATACCCCCTAAACCCACGTAGAACTTGATTTTCCAGCCTGTTATGTTTAGCTACAGCAGATGGATCAGGAAATTCAGGTAGGGAAAATCCAGAAGGAAACCACTAGCTTCTCTCTTTCTGACGTCCCCGCAATTCAAGAGCTTTTACAACCAATTACGAGCCGTGATCCGCTCGTAAACGACACCAAGATCCGCCGTCTCTATCTCCAGGCCTCTTTGCAGCAATGGTTCGCCCCGAAGCGGATCAACTTCTCCACTGACATCGAAATGGACGAAGAGTCCAGGCGAGTCTGGATTAAGTTAATGACCATCTTTTACACCTTGGAAAAGATGGGGTTAAACGTCATCGCCAACATGATGCCTCGCGCCGCCAGTAAGCTTAAAAGCGAAGAGGTTACCTATTACCTTTCTGCCCAATGCTTTGATGAAGCGCGTCACGTGTTTGCTGTCGAAAACTACCTGCGAAAACTAGGCGGACCGCCCAAGTACGATTGGAAATACCATGTGCTGGGCCAGATCGCTTCGCTAGGCTTTTACCGCGTTGAGAATTGGCTCTTTTCTACCCTTTTCTCAGAGAACTTTGCTTCGGCGTTCTTGCGCAGATCCCAAAAAGCTAATCTCGATCCCATGGGAGCTGAGATGTGCAAAAATCTGCTTCTGGACGAAAGCCGCCACTTACATTTTCTACATATCGTGCTTCCGGACGTTTTAGATCGCTTGTCGATGCTGGGAAGAAGCTACGTTAAGACATCACAGTTTTTCATCATGAAGTTGACCGCGCAATGGGCGGCGACTTTAGAAGAAGATGCGAAGTTCGTCGGTCTCGATCGCAGAGCGATTCTGGAAGAGGTTTTCGAAAATATTGAAAGAGCCTACGAAGGCTTTGGCGTGACTCGAGATTATTTATATTTTCCAAAGCTCACTACCGCTACCGGTCGTCCGATTCGCGTACATTAATTTTTGCATTCTTAACATCTAGGAGTCATCATGGGGCGCATTCTTTTCGTATTGGGTTTGCTTGTTTCTTTTAGTGCGACAGCAGCTACCGTCACTACCAAAAAAACTACTTTAACAAAGACGACAACAACGAAGACCGAGCCACCGCCTGATCTTTTGCCCCTCCTCTCAAATAAAACGCTTTCCGAACCTCCAGCGACTCACGCCGCCAAAACTTCTACGGTGACGACTGAGTCAACTTCGCAATCAGTAACGACGGTTCGCCATCACATCACTTCGACCCCTGATTGGAGATTCTCTGCTGGTCCAGGAATGGTTTTTTACGGCGGCAACCTCGCTAAGAGTACGGGAACTGGTACCGCAGGCTATGCCCTTAACATCGGAGCTTTGACCGGTCTGTCGGGATACGAAAACATTATGGTAGGAGCCGACTTAGGATTTAACTCTTGGAGCTATGATGTGGGGACTCCCGGCGCCAATCCCAGCGCCAGCGGAGTTCAAGTGCTTGCGACTGTAATCTACCAATTTCCCAGTATCTTTATTCCGGAACTTCGGCCCTTCGCAGGACTCTCAGCAGGTCCTTTTGTTTATGTCGCAAAAACTCCAGGCTCCAACGACAGCACCCTCTATCTTGAAGTGTTGCTCCGTCCTGGACTTTTGTACCAAGCGTCAAGCGAACTCGCTTTTGGTTTAGAAACTAAGTTTGGGATCTTGGGAACTGATTTTGTTTTTGCTCCGCAACTTAACATAAATCTTTCTCTGTAAAGGCGATCCCTTTTACGATAGGATTTCGCCACTCATGAAAAAAAGCTTACGCCTTAAAAAATCTACCAGCGTGCTAGGAGATGCCTTTGAAGTTTTGGCATCTCTTCCCGATCATAGTTTCGATGTTTGCATCGCAGATCCGCCTTACAATATGAGCAAGAAGCGCGGGCTCTCGTGGGCGTTCTCGCGCCACGTCACGATGCAAGAGAATTGGGATCGGTTTTCCGAAGAAGATTACGTTCAATTTTCTACTGCGTGGATGAAAGAGATGATCCGCCTGTTAAAGCCAAATGGGAATCTTTTGGTTTTTGGGTCGTACCACAACATCTATACGTTGGGTGTGATTCTTCAGCAGCTAGATCGCATAGTGCTAAACAGCATCATTTGGACGAAGCCAAATGCTCAGCCCAATATCACTTGCCGAACGCTTACCGAAAGCACGGAACAGATCATTTGGGCGTGCAATGGTACCAAAGACAAAGCCACTCAATGGACTTTCAATTACGCGCAAGCCAAGACTCTGAACGAAGGCAAACAGATGCGAAACACCTGGAGCTTTCCGGTGACCTCGCGTTCTGAGCGGGTGGCCGGACATCCCAGTCAGAAGCCTGAAGCTTTGATCGAAAGGCTCGTTCTACTTTTCAGCAAACGAGGTGATTGGATCTTGGATCCTTTCGCTGGAGTCGGAACCACCGGAGTAGCCGCTCAAAAACACGATCGGTACTCCCTTTTAATCGAAAACCAACCTCGATACATCGAGGCCCAAAAGTCCCGGTTGTCCAAACTGGGCTTCTTAAGCCAATTTTCCTTTATCGAGGCCCCAAAGAAGGCCAAAGCGCCTGCTCTGAAGGCTAAGAAGGCTTCCCGAAGCTCGGCAAAAGCTCCTTCAAAATCGGTGGTTTCACCCGCCCCCGAGCTTTAAATCACCCCTAATCGTACGGGTGGCAGACCAGCGGAAGGTATGATAACTATTTCATGCCAGTCCCGAGTTCAGAGGCCCGGGATCCACGGTCGGTAAGCAGGGCTAGTGTTTCGTAAGGATTAAGAGACGATGGGCGACAAACAACAGATCTACGAAGATAACGTATCCGGGAAGTGGTACGTCGATAAGAAATGCATTCTTTGCAGCGTCTGTTCTGAAGCTGCGCCCAATAACTTCAAAGAAGCTAGCTCAGGCGACCACGACATTGTCTTTAAACAGCCCCAGGACGCTACCGAAGAACAGCAATGCGAAGAAGCAATGTCCGCATGCCCCGTGGAAGCTATTGGAAACGATAACAGTCTGTAGTTGAAAACGTCCCACTGAATGCTTATGACCGCTCCGCGTGTTCTCGTCGCGATGAATACTTTCAAGGGTAGTCTAACTAACCGCGAAGCTTGCGCGGCGGTAGGCGAAGCGCTAACCAAACTTCAAATTCCTTTCACTCAAATTCCGGTCGCAGACGGAGGTCGCGGCTGTCGCGACACCGTAATGACCAAGTGGACAGGAGAGGTTGCGAATATTTCCGCTACTGGGCCTTTAGGAGGCAGTGTTACGGCTCAAGTGTTCTGTTCTCCCAACGATAAAACACCAACCCGACTTTTTATCGAATCCCCTGATGTCTGCGGCTTTTTACTCATCGCTACTCACGAACGGGATCCTATGCGCACTACGAGTGAAGGTTTAGGAGAATTGCTCTTAAAGTGTCAGAGTCGATGGAAAGTAAGTTTGCGTGAAATCTATATTGGCTTGGGCGATTCTGCGATCTCGGACGCTGGGATGGGAATGCTTTCTCGTCTGGGATTCCAGTTTTTAGATGGCCAGGGTCGTCAGGTAATTGCCAACGGAGACGGGCTCGCAAGGCTTGAAGATATTATTCCTCCAAAGTCAGATCCGCTTCCGGGGGTTCGCTTGACTGTGCTATGTGATGTGGCAAATCCCCTTTGTGGTCCCACAGGAAGTGCCCGAGTATTCGCTCCTCAAAAAGGGGCAAGTCCGGAGGATGTGGAAAGACTTAGCCATGGCATGGACACCTTTGCTTTTTTGACGACGGCACTCACCGGAAAACCCATCGCCCGGGAACCTTTCACCGGATCGGCGGGGGGGCTTGCGGCGGCGCTGTTCGGTTTTCTGGATGCCGAGCTAGTCGCGGGAGCCCAATATCTTTTGGATCTGGTCGATTTCGACAAGCACCTCGCTGATTGCGACGTTCTTATCACGGGTGAAGGAAGCACCGATCGACAAACGCTATCGGGAAAAGCTCCGAAAGAGTGTTTGCTCCGCGCGACGAAATTGAAGAAGGCCGCTCTCATCATCTCTGGAAGTTTAGGTGAAGGTGCCGAGTTTAAAGAAAATCCCAAATTTTTAGGCTGCTTCGCGAGCGGGAGAGAACCTTCGGCGTATGAAGCGTTGAAGAATGAGACCTATCGTCTTTTCTCCGATCCCGCGTTTGCCAAATTCTAAACATCCCTCGTCCGCCTGTCATTGCGAGCCCGCGATAGCGGAGTGGCAACCTTTGGCCTGACGCTATTTAATTCTAGCAATGCACTTGGTAGCGACGGCGCGAATAGCAGGAACCTTTATCATCGAAAAACTGATTAGGACTTCTCGACGAAAAGCATCGACCATCTTGCGAGTAGGTTCGGAGTAGGGGACTTGGCAAACCGATTCTAGGCGGAAAGGGGAGCCAATTCTTTTTAAAACCTCTGTTGGATTTTCTCGAAGCGCTCGGGCTAAAGAAAAAGAAATCCCTTCCGCGGCAGCAGGTTCAGCCCCTCTATATAATTGTGCGGCAACTTCTATCCAATGGACGTCGCCCGTTTCAATGTGACTTAAAACCCCATCCCATTTCTGAGAATCGGCATAGAGAGAAGTCGTGACTACTTTTGCGCCCTTCTTTTTAATCTCTGAAGAGATCGATTCAGAATCGATTTTGGTTTGATGGTGAGCACAGCTCACAACGAATAAACAAAGGAGAACGAGTATAGTCGTAAGCTGCATGAATTTATTTGTCGTCGGTTCCGGTTTTCTTTTGGAAGTTAGGATCGCCAACACCTTCATAAAGGACGCTTCTCAACGTCCAGTCTTTGGCTAGCTGCTCGCCTTCCACGTTGGGGACCATGAAGATGGTATCCCATGGACAATATTTTGCACAAAGTTTGCAGCCGATGCATCGCTCGAGATCGACTTCTACGACGCGCATAAAATCTGGGAAATCAGGGCCGGGAACGGTCTCGATACAGTCGACGGGACAAAAGGGGATGCAAGCGTGACAGCCAGTGCAGCCTTTTTGATCGATGATAGCTAGAACCGTAGGCGATTTGGTTTTACGAACCGCTTTTCCTACCGCTGGATTTTCTGGCTTCTTTTCCATTACCGTTAACTCCTCCCGAAAACTCAAACTACCAAGAATCGACTAAAATGGTGAGAAAAGTGTCTTAGGAAAGACTCTTTTACTTCTAACATTGAAGGGGCTTCTCCCCCCAATTCCACTTCCATCGAAGTCATCACTCGACTATCGAATCCACAAGGGTTAATTCGGCCAAAACCCTTAAGATCATTAGCTACATTCAAAGCCGAGCCGTGATAGGTGACCCAGCCGGAGACGGCGACGCCAATGGAAGCTATTTTCTTCTGCTTTCCAGAGATCCAAACCCCAGTAGCTCCCGGCCTTCTTTCAGCCACAAGCCCAAAATCCTTAAGAACATCTATCAAAGTGGATTCTAGGCGCCTCAGGTGCAGGTGCAAATCACGCTCTTTGTCTTTCAACTGGAGTATAGGATAGCACACCAGTTGCCCTACGTTATGGTAGGTCACTTCGCCCCCTCGCTCGACCGCGAACTGCGGCAAATGAGGAGGAAGAGAAAGAAGAGGGTCTAACTCTCCAAAAGGCGCAGGACTTTTTCGTCCGTAGGTATAGACTTCTGGGTGTTCCACGAAAACAAGTTGATCGAAATTAAGCTCTCCGGACTTACGACGCTCGACCATTGCCTTCTGAGTTTCATACATTGGACCGTAATCCGTGATACCAGCATCTACCACCACAAAGCCCGCGGCTGATGTGCCCGGAGTGGCATCTAGAAAATCAGAAGGAAAATCGTCGAGTGCGCGCATATTACGTCGCCTTCCTCACTGGTTTATAAATGTGAATCGCTTTGGAGAACGCTTGTTCGATAGCTTCCGGCACCGTTTCCGTAAGCGTTGGATGCGTGTGAATCGTACGAACGATGTCTTCGGCACAAGCTCCCATTTCGATAGCCAACGCCGCTTCCGCAATCATGTTCGAAGCTTCAGGCCCCACAATGTGAACGCCGATTACCGTCTCGCCCTTTTCGGCGATAAGTACTTTTACAAAGCCTGCCGTATCGTTCGTGCTAATCGCACGCCCGTTAGCCGCAAACGGGAATTTCCCGACGTGGTATTTGATCCCCTTTTCCTGGGCCTCTTTTTCCGTAAGACCGGCAGTCGCGATTTCAGGATCGCAGAACACCGCCCAAGGAACGGTTTTGTAATCTTTGAAAGACTTTTCACCAGCGATAGACGCCGCGACTAAAGTCCCGTCCATCATCGCGCGATGGGCGAGCTGAGGCGGACCGGTCACATCTCCAATGGCGTAAATGTTTTTAATGCTCGTAAGACCTTGATTGTCGGTCGGGATATTTCCCCGAGCATCAATCTTAACGCCGGCCTTATCGAGGCCCAAGTTATCCGAATTGGGCTTGCGGCCTACCGAGACCAAAATACAATCGGCTTCAAGCGTTTGAGTCTTTCCTTCGGTCTCAATGTCTAAATGCAGAAGGGCGCTCTTTGCCGGATCTTTCTCTTTGAGCCCGAGGGCTTTGGTCTTTACCAAAACAGTGGCTCCGAGAGTTTTTAATCTTTTCTCGACGACATTGACTAGCTCTTTCTCTACCGTTGGAAGCATTTGTTCCATCGCTTCGACGATAGTGACCGAACTTCCAAACTTGGCAAACGCCGTTCCGATTTCAAGTCCGA
>JBBQIT010000004.1:0-27162 GCA_038325205.1 Bdellovibrionota bacterium | reverse complement strand
CTCACCCCGGAAAAATGGGAACGGTCTTGCACGAAGACGAACCTAAGCAACTAAATGTCAGCGCGGACGTTCAGAACGGATTTTCTGACGACTATCATACCTTCGTCACTTTCACCGTTGAAAACAAGACGGGTCAGATCGTTCGAATCAAGTCGGCTGACCTAATTTTCGAAGACCCGGCGGCCAAGCAAGTTAGCGTTTTAGTCGGAAACGACTTGGTCTCCTGGGCAGATGCGTTTGAAGAAGGCGCCAAAAAAAGAGAACGAAATCGGAAGCTAGCCCAGGGCGCTTTGATGCTAGGGGGCGCACTTTTAGGAGTTGCAGGTTCTGCTACCGACAATACCACCTTAAAATTGTTAGGAGCGACTTCAGGCCTTGCCGGAGCAGGCTGGAGCATAGGAACTTCCATCACAAAAGGCGTAAGAGACGCTCATAACCCGGCGAAGGTTCCAGAAAACCATGTCTACGCGCCATTCTCGGTGCCGGCAGGACTCTTTCTTCGCAAATGGGCGGTAGTCCAAAAGCCGATGGACCAAAACCTTAAAAAAGTAAGACTCAATCTCGCTTTTGACGACGATACGGAGAGCCATTATGAGATCGCGCTTGATTAAAGCATTAATTCTTTTTGCTTTCGTCTGCCTTTTCGCTCGCAATGCCTTTGGGCTCATGGGCGGAAATGAAGTCGGAAATGGCGGTAATGCCGTGGTTTGCGGAGAACATGCCGAACTTCTCGACATCTACGAAGCAGGTATCTTACGGAAGATGAAGGTCGACTCAAAAATAAAAGGAACTAACGCTTTTGAGATCGCAAACACCCGTATCGAAATGCTAAGTGGCACCGACCCCAAGACGGCTAAGATCATTGCGAAAGGGTTAAGAAAGCTAAAAGATGAAATTAGCTTCGAGTCAGATCTGAAACTTCGTCCCATCGATGATTCTAGGCATAGCTTTGAACCAAGTGATCCCAAGTGCCATATCGAACAGCTTGCTGTCCTTCGCAAAAAGGTAATGCCCGGGGAGAAGCGGGTTTTGGTAAATGAAGTGATCTGGAAAAAGATGACCCCGATTCATCAAGCAGGCTTATTGCTCCATGAATCGATTTATAAGTATCTTTCCAATCTTGGTGAGAAGGATTCTACTAAGGCTAGATACTTGGTCACCTTTATTCTGAGTGATGCTTTGAACACGCCGGATTCTTATTGGGAAATCATTAAGAAGTTCAGACTTCCTATATACCGCTAACGCTTCACCCTGAGATCGCGACTGTAGAGGACCTTCTTGCTAGGTCCCATCGCCGTCACGTTAAAGCTAAAGGGGTTAGCACCTTTGCCTTTAACGATCATATAGTTATTTGTCCCAGCGACCCCTTCAATTTTTCTTGGATTTGGAGTTTCTTTCCACGGATCAGGGAAAGTGATCGCATGCATCGGGCTTGTCGTTAGTTCATAAGTCTCGTAACCCACATCTTCTTTAGAGAGCTGCATCAACTCGGTTAAATGTCTGTCGCCGGAAACCAAGATGATGGGGGTTTTCGTCTGCTTCATCCTTTTGGTGAACTTTTTAAAACTCTCAGGGTGTCTTCCTTCATAAGATTCAAAAGAATGGTAGCCGCCGAAAAATTGATCCCCTTCCATAAGCCAAGCAGGGGATTTGGAGCGAGCGAGTCTTCTAAAGATCCAGTCCTCTTGCTCTCGTCCCCAGTGGGTTTGGCCCTTAGCTTCTTTAGGAGCGGTTCTAAAAGATCTATCGTCTATTAAGGCAAACTGCTGGCCAAAAGCTTTGAAGTAGCTAGAGACGCCCGGACCTCGCTCGTAGAATCCTGGAATTGGCTCCTGAGGAAAGAACGCAACGAACGTATTTTTAGCTTCTTTTTTATACGGATAGCTACTGTCGCCATCGTCCCAACCGAAGTCATGGTCATCCCAGGTCGCAAACACGGGGACTAGGGCTTGGGTCTTGTAGAGATCAAGAATGTTTCTAGTTTCGATGTATCGATTCCAAAGTGTTGGAGGATCGGCATACTTTCCTGATTTCATTCTACGGTCGGCGTAAACGTTGTCTCCAATAAGGAAAATAAGATCGGGTTTCGCGGAAAGCATGTCATTCCACATTCCGGCCTGTTCACTGACATAAGCATCGTCCATACAAGAGGCCACGGCGAAGGTGGGGGTGGGGTTTTTGGTATCTAGCGTTTTAAGACTGCGAAGGTCGACGAGATCCCCCGCTTTATTAGCGACCTGTAGCCAATACTCGACTGACTTATCAAGCCCCTTGAACCGAAGCTGCGTGACTCGCCATTCAATGCCAGGGAAAACATGGTCTCTGACCTCGGAAGGAGTGATGGTCTTGCCTTTGGCATCCCACAATGTCGCCGCCATCGGCTCCCCTTTCGGGTAGAGGAGCGAAAGCTGGGTTGTGCTATCGCTCGTCGCCCCCTGAAGGATCGATATCCGCTTCGATAGCGTCACTGTCTTTAGCGTATCGAAATTGCAGTTAGTGGTGCAGGCTTTGGTTAGCACCGCAGGAGGCAACTGGGCGCACGAGGATAGAAGAAGCGATGCGATAACAAGAAGTAGTTTCATTTCTATATATTCAAGCCTCAGCCATAGAATGGCAACAGCAGGCCCGCCCCGGCGTAGCTGAAAGCAACTTGTCCGGCCTAGACGCAGGCGAGTAAAAGTTGGAAACTTCGTCGGACGCCATTATGCTTAGTCATCAATGTTAGACGAAAGTACATTTTGTCGGCTTCGCTTGAGCAGGGAGCCATTTCCTCACGTGACACACACCTCCAAAGTGTTCGCCAGCGACTCCCTTACTCGCTTAGCGCAGGAATTTCCAGAAGCTTCGGCGGAGGGCTACTTAGGTCCCCAAGATTTGACATTGAGCCGTGCGTGGAACCAATGGCTTGCCTATTTAAAATCGGCCAGCTACCGATCGGCTCTTGAACGCATCGTCGAACAGGATCTGACGGACACTCATGTAGAAGTCGGTTTTCGAACCGTAAGCGGAGCTAGCGAAGGTTCTATTCATACGGATATTCCGCAAAAACGGATCACGCACCTCATCTACTGGAATCAAGAATGGGAATATCCGACGGGCCGGCTTCGTCTACTTCGCTCACCTCAGATCGATGATTTTTCGATCGAAGTCGTTCCTACGCTGGGCACAGGAGTTATCTTTCTTGTCAGTGAGCACTCATTTCACGGATTTCTGCCCTTTGTTGGCGTTCGTAAAGTCCTCCAGATCAACACCATGAATGGTCCGGAAACGATCTAAAAGCGGGAATATCTTATTTCAGGCGGTAGTTGCGGAATTCGCCGATCCGGTAGGGGACTATTGATTCCCACAGGAATGTAACTGCGTTTTTGATCTCGTTTCGGTCCCAAACGCGTTTGCATTGGGATGGGTCGAAAGAATGCGAAGGAGAACTGATTCGCTCTCGCATGACAGCAGGGTGAGTCGCGCGAAATCGCTGCAATCCTACATGGCGACGCAACTGAAAGGAGTCGTCGCCGGTGTCTGGGGTTTCTCCCCACCATTGCGACATCTCTCCCGACTTCGTTTTCAATGACTGGGGAGATCGGACATATCCATAATGGAAGACTCTGGCTTCGGAAGGGATTACTAAGAGCTTCGCATCCGCTTTTCGAAAACCTTGAGCATCTCGGTAGGCTTCAACACCGCGTCCGTTCTTAAAAGCCCTGACTTCTCGTCGGTACCAGTTACGTCCGGTGATACGATAGTCGTAGTTTCCGTAAAAATGGAGATAGTCGAAGAGGATTCCATCTACTTCGGGTCTTGAGTCCGCCTTAGTCATCGCGTCTTTGATTAAACTCCAATCCGATTCATGGATGGCTTCATCGGCTTGGATGTAAATGCACCATTTGCCTTGGCAAAGTTTCAAAGCGGTGTCGGTTTGGGCTTTGAGCTGCCATCCGCCCTTCTGATTTTCTTTTTGCCAGACGGATTGGATAAGCTTTATTTTTTCGGGATTGGCTTTTTGAAGTTCTTGGCAAATCGCCCAAGTGTCGTCGGAAGAGTCTCCGCAATTGATGATGAACTCGTCACAGAGGGGCAACACAGAAAGGACAGATTCACGAAAAGGATAATCTAGCTTCCGTGCGTTTCGCACCATCGTGAAGCCGCTAATGGAAAGCCCTTCAGCCATCGTTCCTCATACGTTAAAACGAAACTCTAAGACATCTCCGGGCTGCACCACATATTCTTTGCCTTCTAGTCGATAAAGGCCCGCTTCTTTTACTTTTGCGGCACTTCCCAAACGAAGCAAGTCTTCGCTTTTCATCGTCTCAGCGCAGATAAATCCTTTTTCGAAGTCGGTATGAATAACGCCTGCGGCTTGCGGGGCTTTACTACCTTTGTGCAGCTCCCATGCGTGAACTTCTTTTACTCCAGCGGTGTAATAGACCATGAGTCCTAAGAGATCGAAAGCGGCTCGAATCAAGCGATTTAGTCCCGCCTCGTCGAGCCCGAGGCCAGCTAAATATTCTCCGCGCTCTTCTTCCGGGAGGGTCGCGATCTCGGCCTCTAAAGAGCAATCGATAGTGATATGGTGTGCGGCTTCTTTTTGGGAGACCTCTTTTACAATACTGACTAACCCTTCCTCTTCTTTCTTTCCGCTGGAGTTAGAAACATACAAAATAGGTTTTGCGGTGAGGAGGAACAGTCCGTCCAGTCTATGTTTTTCCAAAGGATCTATGCTGAAGGTTCGCGCTGGCTTTCCGGAATCCATGTGCGCTTTCAGAGCATCGAAAATCTCAATGTTCTTTTTGCCTTCTTTGTCGCCCGTCTTCGAAGCGCGGCGTTCTTTGTCGACCCTTTTTTCCATGCTCTCCAAGTCGGCGAGAAGTAACTCAGTATTGATCACTTCAATGTCACGCGCAGGATCTACAGAACCGTCGACGTGAATAATGTCGTCGTTGTGAAAGCAGCGAACTAAGTGAATGATGGCGTCCACCTCACGAATATGATGGAGAAATTTGTTTCCCAATCCTTCGCCTTTGCTGGCGCCTTTTACGATGCCGGCGATATCGACGATTTGAGTGGTTGCCGGTACAATTTTTTGTGCTTTCACCAAATCGCTTAGCTGCTTAAGCTTTGGGTCGGGAACACTGACGACGCCCACGTTGGGCTCAATCGTGCAAAAAGGGTAATTTGCTGCTTCGGCTTTGGCACTTCCCAAAGCATTGAACAACGTCGATTTTCCAACGTTCGGAAGCCCTACAATTCCACATTTAAGACTCATGTTACTTCGTCCTTCCGATTACATTGATTCATTGCTTGAGTGATGCCGTCTTTCAGTATCATCTCAACCGCATTCGCGGCTTCTACGACTCCCGCTGCTATCACGTCTTTGTGAATGCCCGGGATCTTCGACAAAAGATAGTCTTCCGAAGGAAGATTCGGCAGCCGGCCAACCCCGATTCTCAGTCGGGGATAGCCGTCGGTTCCTAGCTGCTCGATCACGGACTTATGTCCATTGTGCCCACCGGCTCCGCCGGAAAGTCTCAATCTCAGCTTCCCCGGAGGCAAGTCGAGATCGTCGCTTACGACCAAGATATCCTTGGGTTCAACTTTGAAAAAATGGGCGACTTCACGAACCGCATTTCCCGAAAGATTCATAAAGGTCTGGGGCTTTAGCAAAATCGCCTTTCGCGGAAGACTGTCCAAACGGGCGGACAATGATTGTCCGTCCTTTCGGAAGTCCACGCGAAGACGACTCGCTAATAGATCCAAGACCTCAAAGCCCAGGTTATGCGGCGTATGATCGTATTTCTTGCCCGGATTGCCTAAACCGACAATGAGAAACAAAGCTCCCTCTAAGGGCGGCATGGGGACTCCGGTGAATTAAACGAGAGAAAAAGTAATTACTTCTTCTTTTCGTCTTTCTTGTCGCCACCAGCAGCTGCTGCGGCACCCTCTTCGCCTTCTTTCTTCTTCTCAGTGATAACTTCAGGCTCGGCCGCAGGAGTGAGAGAAGCAACCGCTTCTTCTTCCTTAGCGGGAGGTACCAAAGTCACGAGAGTAGTCTCGGCAGAGGAGGCTAGTTCGATTCCTTCCGGAAGCACGATAGCATCGGCGTGGAGAGAGTCACCGATCTTAAGAGCGGAAACGTCCACATCGACGTGCTTGGGAATTTGGTTGGGAAGACATTTCACGATGATGTCACGAGCTACGACGTTCAAGACGCCGCCGTCGGCCGCGCCGACCGGCTTGCCCACGAGATTCAACTTAACCGTGACTTCAATCTTCTTCTTAATGTCGATCTCAAGAAGGTCGACGTGAATCAGATTACGTTTTACGGGATCGACTTGATAGTCCTTCACGATAGCGTGACGGCCCTCAACGCCCGAACCGGCCAAGTTTAAAACTTTGTTTCGTCCGCCCTCTTCCATAAGGAGCTTATGAATGAGTCTCGTTTCAAGTACGAGGTTGGTGTTGGCATTGCCTAAACCATAAAGGACTCCGGGGATTTTGCCTAAACGGCGAACTCGCCGAGCGGCACCCTTGCCTTTTTCTGTTCTGTTTTCGACCGTGAGATTCAATTGTTCCATAAATACACCTTAATCAAATAGAGAGCTTACCGAAGATTGTTTATAGATCCGACGAATGGCTTCCGCAAGGATGGGAGCGACCGTAAGGCATTTTACCTTACTTAATTTCGCCATTTCGGGCGAGAGAGGGATGGTGTCGGTACAAATCACTTCCCTAATCTCGCTGTCGCGAATTCGTTCAAAAGCTGAGCCTGAAAAGACGCCGTGAGTGCAGGCGGCACTGACTGATTCGGCACCATGTTGACGTAACACGTTGATAGCTTGGACCAAAGTGCCAGCCGTATCAATCATGTCATCGACAATAATGGCGTGTTTGCCGCTGACTTCTCCGATAACGTTCATCGCTTGAGCTTCATTGGCTCGGATGCGTCGTTTGTCGATAATGGCCAATCCCACATCGAGCCGTTTTGCATAAGCACGGGCTCTTTCCACTCCACCAGCATCCGGGGAGACGACAATGAGCTTATCCATCGGGTAGTTCTGTCGGATGTACTGGAGAATGACGGGTTTTGCGTAAAGATGATCAAAAGGAATGTTGAAAAAGCCTTGAATCTGTCCGGCGTGAAGGTCCATCGAGACCACTCGAGAGACGCCCGCAGCAGTTAACAAGTCGGCTACCAGTTTCGCAGTAATCGGAACGCGTGACTGAACTTTGCGATCTTGCCGACCATAACCGTAATACGGGAGGACTGCGGTGATAGAATTCGTCGAAGAGCGTTTCAGTGCATCGGTCATGATCAGCAATTCCATCAACGTGTCGTTGACCGGGTGACAGGTGGGCTGGATCACAAACGTGTCAGCCCCTCGAACGCTCTCTTGAATCTCTACGAAGATTTCACCATCAGAAAATCGGCGAACGTCGGCTCGGCACAGTTCGGTGCCTAGGTCGTCAGCAATAGCTTTCGACAGCGCCACGTTGGCGGTGCAGGAGAATATCTTGAAATCTGGTCCTTCCGGATTCATAAAGTGCCCAATGCTAAGCAAAACTCGCGGTAAATACAACGCTTTTTATTAAAAGGGGTTCGGTTGGAGAGGCTTACTGGGAAGGGCTATTGAGGGTTCTTGGAATTAGCGTCTTTTTTGGTGGAGCCGGCCAGATTGTGTTTGTGCTGGGTAATGCCTGTAGGAGGTTCACTAGGAGGGGCCGACATTCCGGCCAAACTGCGGGTAGCTATTTTTTTCGCAAACAATTCTGCTGGCTTGCCTTCAGGCCAGTAGATGGGGATTTCTAATTTTCCTTGGAGTTCTGCCTTCTCGTTACTGAAGGGGGTACCCAATTGGCTGTTAAATTCGAGACGCATCGTCTGGGTCTTAAAGTGGAGAGGGTTTCCCGAGGTTTCGGTCTGAATCGACCGGAATTTCGCCAAAGGCGTCAAAATGACCGTACCACTCTCCCCAAAGAAGGTTCCTTTTAGCTTTTGTTCGTCGGCTTGCTCCCTAAGCATGGAAGGCGAGCTAATCATCAAAAGCCCTAGATTTAGGATGTCGTGGCTTTGAGCGGTTAAAGGCTTGGTATGAAAAGTCTGCGATTGAGAGGGAATTTTTCGAGTGATGAGACTGATGCCGCCGAACTGGGCGACTTGGCTTTGAAGTTTCGAAGCCATGGTCCCTAAGACGATCTGAATAATGTGAGTGTCATGGAACTCTTCCTGGAAAGCTTCGGGAAGGGCCGAAGAGTGAAAGACAATTCCAAGTCCATAGTGGCCGGACTGAGGGCCGAGTTCGACGAGTTCTACTTTTTCGCCTTGGTGAAAAACTACAGTCCCTGTACCAGGGTGTGCGTCGGTGGCAAAAATATCGAGGAGTTCGGCTGGCACCTCACCCGGTTTTGTGGCGCCAAGCAGCGGCGGCGCCGCAAACGCACACACGTTCGCCACGAAAGAAAAGAGTATGAAAAAACGGGAGATGCTTGAATTAGCCTTCAACGAGCTCCTGATAGACCCGGTCAAAATCTGCGGCGGTGTTTTCCGTAGACCAGAGAGCGGGCTTTCCATCTCGGTAGATAACTACAGTACATCCACCGGGGTTACAGTGGCCTAGACATCCGGACTTGGTTGCTTTGTGAGTGCTGTAAATGCCGGCCTCTTTTAACTTGGTCTTAAGCCTGGCGTGAAATTCGGCTCCGCCCGCTGCTTTGCAGCATGCTCTTCCGTCGTCGCGGTCGTTGGTGCAGACGAAGGCTTGGGCTTTTACCTTGTTGTCGATGCGCTTCATACTCGTTCTATTTTACCCTTCTGAAACAGGTAGTCCACATAGCGATTTGTGAGCTTCTCGGCGACGCTGTTCATCTTTAAGCGTTCGTTGAGATTCTTAAAGTCGACCACGTCCATAGGCTGATCTTGGTTGTAACAAGAGAAGATGAACGTCTCCTGTTTGGTAACCGGATCTACGTGACGTTGCAAACACTGCGCGCAAACTTCCTTCATCATGCACTGCATGGAGGAGTTGATAGAAGCGATGCCGATGTGGTTTTTCTGTAAATGCGGCTGAAGCACGCCGTGTCGCGCTGCCGTCACTGCCGCCATCATGCGATCGGATCCGATAGCGATGATGTGATCGACTTTTTTCATGTCGAAAGTTGGCTTAGGTTGCAACTTTCCTTCGGCATACGACAACATCGCTTGGACAATATTTCCTGTGAACGACAAGTCTTGAGGACGTCGCGCTGGAATGGTCCCTGAGTCGACGGCCCAAATGACTTGATCGGTTACGGCTTCGATATCGTCCTGTTTGAAAATATCTTGGGCGTTTTTGTATCCGGCGAAATAGAGCACTTTGCTGCCATTGGCGCGCAACGCCTTGGAAATCGAGAGAAGAACCGCGTTTCCGAGTCCTCCACCGACAAGCATCACCGTCTGGTTTCCAGGAATTTCGCTTGGCGCTCCCGTGGGCCCCATCACGACAACGGGATCACCGGGCTTTAGCATCGCACAAAGACGAGAGCTGGCTCCCATCTCAAGAACGATCATGCTTAAGAGATCATTTGCCTTATCTACCCAAGCTCCCGTAAGAGCGACGCCTTCAAGCTGCAATCGACTGCTTTCGATCGAGTGCGCCGAGGTTTCATAGTTTTGCAGCCGATAGAACTGGCCCGGCTCAAATTTGTTCGAAGCGTAGTGCGCTTTTACGATTACTTCCACGATAGTAGGAGTGAGTCGGTTCACTTTCACGATTCGAGGAACCAGTGCTTCGTCGAGGTGCTTGGTTAATTTTTCAAACCGAGTGAAGTCAGCTGCGGCACCTTTTTCTGCTTTTAAGATGTCATCCCAGAAAAGTTTTGCAACGTGAGGCGCGCCTTTTTTTGCAGACGCCATGGCTTTCACCACGTTCCCCGCAAAGTCAGGATGGTTGTCGCCGTAGAAGGTTACAAACTTCTCGTTCTTGTTGTAAGAAAGGAAAAAAGCTTCTCGAGACCTTTCGGTAATCTCGCTCAACTCAAATTTTCCATCGGCATTCTTATCCGCTTGGTATTTTCGGAAAAAGTACTTTTTATCGTCGAGCTTAAAAGTTCCAGGGAACTCTCGTTCGTAAATCGTGTTGGGGCTAGTTCCAGCGGCGACACAAACTGATTTGGCGGGCAGGGTGATTTCTGTCCCATCAGACTTCTGAAATTTAAGCGCATCGACCGAACCATATTGATCGCGAACGGCTTCGGTAGGATTCAAATTCTCGATAAAAGTAATGCCTTCTTCGAGGGCTTTGATCACTTCTTCGTGATTTAAGCGATAGGCTGGAGAATCGGACATCTTCTTTCGATAGGCGATGGAGACTCCGCCCCAAGAACGAACCAAAGAGATGAAATCCGGCTTTCGTTTCTCTTTATCAGCTTTAGCGCGCTCTTCTCGGACCGCTTTTCCATGTTCGATGAACTTTTGCAGGATTTCTTTTTCTTCTTCGTCGCACATTCCCCAGACGGTGGTGTCACCAAATTCTCGAGAGAGAAGTTCAAAACGGTCGAGAGCTTTTTCTACCTGAAGAGGATAGTAAGCGAGCAGCTCGGTTGCGGTATCGATAGCCGTCAATCCGCCTCCGATAACGACGGCAGGAAGACGAACTTGAAGGTTGGCAAGTGACGGCCGTTTGAAAGCTCCTGTTAGTTGTAACGCCATCAAGAAGTCACTGGCTTTTCTGATTCCACGAATCAGATTATTTTTCATTTTAATAACGGTGGGGCGTCCCGCACCTGTCGCAATCGCGACGTGATTGAAACCGAGGTCCCAAGCGTCATCTAGAGTTAACGTTCCGCCGAAGCGGACGCCACCATAAACCTTTAAGTTTTTACGACGAAGCAAAGTGAGATAGATGATAGCTAGGAAGTTTTTGTCCCAGCGTACGGTAATGCCGTATTCTGAAACTCCGCCGAAACCCATCAAGATTCGCTCATCGAGCTCTTTCTTAAGCTCGGAAAAATTTTGAATGGGCTTGGGGAAAGCTTTTCCCCGACCAGTCAAAGTAGCATCTACGGGCTCAAGCTTGAGGCCATCAATTCCGACAACGCCAAACCCATCGTTCGCAAGATAGTGAGCTAGGGTGTAGCCGGCAGGTCCTAAGCCAACGACTAGGACATCGTTACCATTATAAGGAAGGGCAAAGGGACGGCGTTTATTAATGGGATTGAATCGCGTCAGCAGGCTGTAGATCTCAAAACCGTAAGGTAAGTTGAGAACATCAGTGAGCACTCCCGTCTCATTTTGCGGAATATTTACTGGATCCTGCTTTTGGAAAATGCAGCCTTTCATGCAATCGTTACAGATGCGATGTCCAGTTCCTGGACACATCGGATTGTCGAGCATGACCATCGCAAGAGATCCAATGACCTCGCCTTGCTTACGGAGCCAATGCATTTCAGAAATTTTTTCATCGAGAGGGCATCCTTCGAGCTCGATACCGAGAGGATTTTTCTTAAATCCGCCGGTCTTTTCGACAAAGCCCTTAGCGCAAGAATCCTTTTCGCGTTGATGGCAGTAGATGCAGTAGTCGATCTCACGCAATACCTGCTTAGGATTCATTCGACCGTCCGTGAGCTTGAATCCTTCGCGATATCGTAAATGTTCAGACGGTCCCACCATCTTCTCGGGAAGACTGGGATCGGGATGCTCAGTAGGAACCAATTTTTCGTATTCGATCTTGTTGGGGCGTACAAAGGCGACCCAATCTTTGATAGCCAGGCGCCTAGTTTCGTCCACCCAAGTTTGGACGGACCAGTCCTCGAAGGTCATCAACGCCAGTTGGACCTTTTCTAGAACGGTGGGAGCGGGAATATGCGAGCAGAGATTCTGAATTCTTTGGCTGTCAGAAGGCGAAAGGGCCGCGGTCTTTAGCTGCTTTTCACAGTCGACTAAAAAAACGACGACTTCGGCTAAACGCTGCTCTTCGTCGCTTTTTCCTGTAGGAGGCTCGTGCGATAAGATCCGTTTGACCCCTTCTTCCAGCTCTTTGTGCCGAGCCGCATCGACCGAGGGCTCCACGTATCTTTTGAAGACGCGGATATTGAGAAAGTCCTTTTTGAAACGAAAGATGGGCTGAAGTTCTAAAGTGTCGTTCTTGAGCTTGAGCGTATACGTCGTAATGTTGAAGAGTTTGCCTATGAAGTCGCCAAGGACCTTGGCTGCGTCGATGAGAACTTCGGACTCTTGGGGATCGCTTAGGGTCTTCGTACCCAAAGTACCAAAACGTTGAGCTAGGGTAGGAGCTGCTATATTCGCAAATTTCCAGTATTCGGCATGCAGGTCGCGCAGCCTCTCTACATTATATAAGTCTGAAAATTTGAAGCCGCTTACGCCAAGCGGAAGGTCTTTTAGATCACTCATGAGTTGGCTTTTTTCCTCGTCCCCTTACCGTCTATAAATAGCGTCATAACCGCGCCTTATCAACTTTTTCTGGCAAAAAGATGCCCCAAAAGGTGTCTGGATACTTTTTGCTAGTCAGGGCAGCGGATCGTAAAAAGTATCCAGACACCTTTTCGGTAAAAAGTGTCCACACACCTTTTTGGTTAGGGTTTGTCTTTAAGCTTGTTGCTCGCCTTTTTCATCTGTTCGGCGGCCTTTTCTGCGGTGTTGGCGAGAGTTTCGTAACCTTTGGACGCAAGACGGGCGCCTTTGGCGACAAAGTCGAGGCCTTTGGCGGTGACGCTAGCGCCTTGGGTAAGGTTTTGCTTATTGAGCGCATCCTTACCTTTAGAAATAGCGGCTTTAGATCCTTCGATGCCCATATCAACGGCTTGCTTGAGCGTCCCCGCAGTCTTAACCGCGTCTTTGCCCATTTTCGTGGCTTTATCTTTTAGATCGCCGACGTTTTTCAAAATTTTGGGAATAGATTCTTTTTTCATGAAATCCTCTTTTAGCCCGCGAGTAGATTGACCCCGGCAGGGCGAATGATATCCAATAAATGTTGAAACCCTTGCATGACCCTACGAACCACTTCTTGAGACTTTAACTGAGTAGGCTTTCTGCCTTTCTCTTTGGCAACCGCCGTCTCTGTCTTTTTGATGTGGCCTTCGGCATCATATTCGACTCGAATCGTGCCGACTTTTTTGTCTGCAATAAGAATTGGTTTGCCCTGATCGCCGTATTTAAAGGAGATCTGTTGTCCGGCAGGATCATTCATTTCGGTGATTCGACCAAGTTTGTCGTATTTAAGAGAAACCTTTTCGTTGTGGGAGTTACTCCCCTTGATAAGGTTTCCGTGATTGTCATATTCGTATTCAGAAATGAAGCCGGCCTGATTTACTTTCGTAACCTTTTTCCATTGGGGATCATATTCCAACCGAATGTCTTCTTTTGGACCTGTCTTTTCGGCAAGCAATCCGTTTTCGTAGTATTTGAAATTCGTGACCTCGCCATTCTTGGTAATCTGCGTCGGCTTACCGCAGCACGGAGTGAATAGAGTGACGGTGGTTACACCGTTTAATTTGGTCTCTTGCTTGTAAAGATATTTGCTGCCGTCTGAGCGGGCTTTGATGAAAAACTCGTCGTACTGGTCTTCAGAGGTAGTTGGCCCTTTAGCGACGGAACGTGTCCAGAAATTGTTCTCGGGATCATTGGGCTGTTTGCCGTAAGTGTAAGCAGTCTCTACGCCATCTCGCTCGCGATGAGACACGACTAGGCCGTTGTCGTCGTACTTTAATTCGCGATACACCATCGCTCCCGGCTTACTCTCGCTGACGTATTCCACCTTGGTAAGAAGATGTGGGAACTTCTTGTTCTCGTATTTGTAGAGGTAAACCTGGCGGGCAGAGTCAGTAACTTCGATAAGGTCACCCGAAGAGTCGTAGTTATATTTCGCTCGTCGATTTCGATTGTCGACGACTTCAATCACTCGATCTTGCTTCCACGAGAAGCGCAGGGTGCTCGCATTATCCTGCGTTGAAATCTCTGCGATTTGAAGCTTCTGTGAATTGGAATATTTGTAGTCTTGGTAAAATCCGTTTTTGTCTCTTTGGCGAGAGAGCCTTCCGTTACTGTCGAAATATTGGGTGATACCGTCTTTATCGCGTAACCAAGAGTTGTTCTTGAATTGAAGGGTCTGATAGCCAAACTCCGACGAGATTAGGACTTCTCCTGGAGGAATATTTCCTTTCACTCCAAACTTCGAGGCCAACTCCATACGAAACTGAGGATCGCCCTTGAGACGAGATACGATTCTATCGGGCAACTGCATTTTCGCTAGTTGCGGGTCAGTTAATTTCTTATTGGTCTTTCTTTCGAAGTAGGCGCGCTTCATCCGCTGCATGAACTCTTCGCGGATCTTAGGATCTTCTTTTTCGGGTTTGAATAAAACGGTGTTGCCCGTAACTCCATCCCGCAACAAAACGTGATGCTCAGGAGTGATCGTGAGAGAAGTTTCAAAGGGGACAGTCCACCCCCAACCGAAGGCTCCATTCCATCCGCTCTGTTCATTCACGCCGGTAATGGAGTTGTAAGTCCTTACAAGCTCCAGAGGAACGACTGGTCCGGGGATACTAAAATCCGCGTAAACCAAACTCGCGCCACCGTTCAGACGGTTTACCGTCACGGCTCGTAACGAGATGGAAAAAAAAGACAAAAGGATTACCGTTGCCGGGAGATATCGTCGGTTTAGCATTAAAGTAATTATACCTTAACTTGGACTATCTTCCAGATTGTCCAACCACCTATGGCCTGCAGCGACATCATGGTGAGGAGCAGCACCCAACCCGGAATCGTGGTGAACATCGGAGCGATGCGTTCCGGATCGATGGTGTAGAGGATGGCGCCCAACGCAAAGGGCATGAGTACTACGATGATACCCTGCAGCACGCCTTGGGACACCATGGCGGCAATCTTAGATTCGATCTTGATGCGTTCGCGAATAGTATAGGAGATCGAGTCGAAAGTTTCGGCCAAGTTACCGCCGGTCTCTTTCAAGATGTTTACGCTGGTGGTGAACATCTCAATATCGTCGTGAGGCATGCGAACCGTTAGGTTCGAAAGCGCTTCTTCAAGGGAGATACCTAACTTGTTTTGCGAGAGAACTAGGTTGAACTCTTGAGAAATCGGGTTCGGCAACTCGTCACAAACTAACTGCAAAGCTTGGGGAACGTTTAGCCCTGATCGCATGGCGTTGGACATTAAGCTCAACCCATCGACCATCTGGGTCACAAACTTTTTGGTTCGGCGGGTGTGCATCATGCGGATGACCATGGCCGGAAGTCGCCAGCCCACTACCGTTAAGATCAATCCGAAGGCGAAGGCACCGCCGACAGAAGGAACCATTAACGCGCCAAGCAAGAAGGTACCGAGAAGGTAACCCCCATAAAAGCGGGTAACCTGCTTGCTGTTCGTTTGGACGAACATCAGGTCTAAAGTGCTAACGATATAGTCGCGCTCTACGTCGAACTTGATTCCTACCCACGAGTAGAGCTTGTCCCCATTCAAAAAGAGCCCAATGAGGAGTACTCCTCCGACCCAAAGAATGCAGATTACCTCCATGATGAAAGAAAAGTGCATGTGTCCCTCTACGTGACCGAGAAAATTCCGCGGGGAATCTTAATTCCCTGTTGTTCCAATTCATCGATAAATTTGGGAATAAAACCAGTCGCCACAAATTTACCGACGACTTTTCGATTTTTATCTAATCCAGATTTTCTAAATCCGAAAATTTCTTGCATGGTCACGACATCACCCTGCATGCCCACGATCTCGGTGATGCTAGTGACTTTACGTGAACCGTCAGACATTCGAGACTGCTGAACGACAAGGTTTACAGCCGAAGCAATTTGTTCACGAATCGCTTTCGCGGGGAGATCCATTCCCGCCATCATGACCAAAGTTTCCAGACGAGCAATACAGTCACGAGGGGTATTGGAGTGGACGGTGGTCATACTGCCATCATGTCCCGTATTCATCGCCTGTAGCATGTCCAGCGCTTCCCCGGCGCGGCACTCACCCACGATAATTCGGTCAGGCCGCATACGCAGCGTATTTCTGACCAATTCTCGAATCGAGACTTCGCCTTTACCTTCGATGTTGGCTGGACGAGTCTCTAAGCGCCCCCAATGATCTTGGGGTAGTTGGAGTTCGGCGGAGTCTTCCACCGTTAAAATACGCTCGCCCGAAGGAATGAAGGAAGCCATCACGTTTAACAAAGTCGTTTTACCAGAGCCCGTTCCGCCGGAAATGATGATGTTAAGACGCGCTTCAATACACGCGCGTAAAAAGTCCGCCATCTCTTCTGTCATGGAGCCGAACTTCACTAAATCTTTGTAGGTGATGCGGCTTTTGGAGAACTTTCGAATGGTAAGCATCGGCCCTTGAATCGAAAGGGGAGGAATAATCGCATGCACGCGAGAGCCGTCGGGTAATCGAGCGTCCACATAGGGCGTCTTTTCATCGATGCGACGACCCAAAGGGGCGACAATGCGTTCGATTACGGACAAAAGTTGCGCCGTTCCCGAAAATCCCGTGTTGGTCTTTACCAATTTTCCACCGCGCTCTACATAGATCTGGTCTTTGCGGTTGACCATGATTTCGTTGACCGAGTCATCCGCTAAAAGATCTTGCAGCGGTCCCAATTCCAAAGCTTCATCTAGAATCTCTTTTACTAACTTTTGAATTTCGTCGCGAGATCGAAAAGGATGGTCTTCTTTGTCTAAGAGCTCAACGACCACCGTTTTCGTTTTTTCGCGCAAAACTGTTTTTTTCTTAGGATCGTTTCCGGTTTCGGTGTCGACTTTTTTCAAATCCATCGTTTCGATGAGTTGGCGATGAATGCGCTGCTTTAAACCCGACCATTGATCGGCGGGCTTTTCATCTTTCATCGAACTGCGATCAAAAATAACGTTGTTACTTCCCGCGGCAGCTTGGGGTGCTCCTGCTGCGGAATTGGTGCCGGGCTTAGTACCTTTGGCTCCCATTCTGGCGGTAGCATCAGTAGGCTTTTTAAGTTGAGACAGCTTTTCCAACATCTGCTGTTCAGCGACGCTTCGGACTAAGTTGAAATAGGATTTTGTGATTTCCGTTCGAGCCGCGGCGACGACAAAAGGCTGCGCTTTCGCCATCGAAGTCACAGTGGTGACCTCATCTTCCGGGATGACTGCTACGATTTGCTTTTTTAAATTATTTTGAACGATCTGAGGTTGAATTCCCTTTTTCGCAGAAAACCGATTCAAAACTACTTTGATCATTTCCGAGGGGAAAAGTAGGTTTTGTATCTTCTCAATGATTCTTCGGGTGTGATGCAATACGATGATTTCGGGCATCGTGAGTACAAAGATCATGGAAGACGTTTCTAGCGCCTTAACCCCATTCGTATCCAGATCAGATCCCAGATCGACGATGATGATATTGAAATAGTTCATCAGGTGGCCAAAGGCCTTGCCCACGTGAGTGGGTTCTAAAGAGACAAGTTGCTCAACGTCCAGGACGCTCGGCATGAAGTAAATGCCGGAAGGGTGAGGGGCCACGTAGCTCATAATGAGATTCGCGTCCATCTTTCCTTCGTGTTGGCCTAACTCAAGAATGGTCCTTTTGGGTTTTAGCCCGAGAATCATGCTTAAGTCGCCGCAAGCTCTGGGGTCCATGTCGACAAGCAACACTTTTCCTTTGCTGTCGATCGCAGTCGCGATGGCATAGTTGGCGGCGAAGGTAGATTTACCTACGCCTCCTTTGCCGCCGAGTACTGCGATTACATGGGAGTTCTGAGCCATTGCTATCTTTCGCCAGCGTTTAACCGGAATTTGTGAGACATATCATCCGTCGCGGCACCCGCCGTACGAATGACTTCTGGAGTTACGAAAATAATGAACTGTTGTTTCTTACGATCGAAGTTTTTCGAGCGTTGGAAGTTGAACAGAGGACTTCCGCCCGCATCGTTTCCACCACCGCCGGCGCCATTTCTGGCGGTCGGACTTCGGTTGTAGTCGGCCGTCATGTTATCTAAGGCATAGCCTCCCAAAGCTGCCGAGTCGCCGTTCTTCACGGTGACTTGGGTTTGTAAGGAGTTCGTAGAAACGATGGGCGAGCCGCCGTTGCTTCCCAAGTATTGGTTCAACGTGATCTGAATTCCCAATTCAATGCTATCCGACCCAGGAATAGTGGCCGCTCGCACCTTGGTCACGTTTTGAACGGGAATAGCTTGTAGACTTCGAACTCCCTTTTCATCTACGCTGGAGGCGTAAATCTGAAGAGAACTTTCAATCGTTGCTGGCTGCTCCGCTTTGTCTTTTAAGATCAGCTGCTCCTGTTTTAGAACCCGAGCATGACCATGGTTTTTAAGCGAGTTCAATTTTGGCAATAACGAGGTTAGCGTCGCCACGAAATTGGCCGAAATGTCGCCAATCGTGCTGTCGTACTTAACGCTAGCGCCGTCATTGTAGAGAGGCTTCCATTCAAAGTTGAAGTTCTTCGTATAGTCGTTATCCAACTCTACGTAGTTCATAGTAACTTTGATGTCCTGAGCTGGCGGGGGCGCTTGTCGAGGACGAACTCTAAGGAAGTCGATGATGGTAGGAAGACCACCACCCGAGCCTCCGGCCTTTCGTGGTTCTACTTTACCGCCTTCACCTGAGTTCTTTTCTACGAAAGCTTCAGGGAGGTAGGTCTTAGCGATTTCGACCGCCCTATCAGCGTCGAAGTCACTATCGGCCGTTCCTTCCAATAAGACGTTGTTGTTGAGGACTCGAGCGCTGATTTCGGGAGAGTTGATCTCGCGCTCGATTCGTTCCGCGATGATATTCATCGTAATCTTGCTGATATTAGCCAGATTCTTGATGGGGACTTCTTTCTTTTTAGGGTCCCGATCTTTCATGGCGTCTACGACACGCATGATTCGAAGCATGTCCTTCGGCAAGAGAATATCACCGTCGATAACGACAGTTCCACCGACAGGCTTAATTTGAATGCCTTCTACGTCACCAATCAAAGAATCTAGCTCATTGATCACTTCCCCCATGTCTTCACGGGTGACGCGAACGAAATAGGTTACTTTGGCCGCTCCAGCAGCGTCATGAATCGTCATGTCGGTGTAGCCGGCGCCCTTGGGCACCAAACGGAGTTTTCGATCTTTATCGCCCATTTTGATACGTTGGAAATCGAATAACGTGGGATCGCCTACGTAAATACTTCCTACATCAAATTGGAACTCCATGATTTTCGAAACGCCGAGGGACAATGTCAGTTGCTTTTCTTTGCCGTGATTTGGCTTTTTGACTTCGATGCTATCTTCTTCTTCTTCTTCCTTTGCTGGGGTGGCTGAGTTGGCGCTATATAGCTTTGCTGTCGCGAATAGCGACAGGAAGCTCATTAGAAGCATTATCCCAATTTTTCTTCTCATATGCCCTCCCACCAATCCATGGTCGAAAACTAGTAAACAGGAACCGGTTGTTCCCCGACATAGTCGTAAAATTTAGGTCTCGGAATAGCGCGCTGCGGAGGTTGTTTGCCCCCTCGCACGTAGTACGAATCCTGACCCATCACGTCGATAAAATTTGTAGTTCCGTTGCTTGAAAGCGCGCGATCGTCGTTATTTCGTAAGAACATGGTGAGCGAGTCTCCGTAAACCGCCATCACGTAAACGATTTTCTGAGCTTGTTCCGGAGTCACTTCAACGGTGATCGTTTGATAAGTCGTATCAGTCTTTGCGAATTTTAAAGTGTCACGGACATCGCCTCGAGAAGGAGAGATTGCAAGCTTCTGTTCTTTGGCGACCTCTTCTAAAATATTTTGGTCGACACCTTTGGGCGTATTCATTTGAATGGTTCGACCGACGGCGAGCACTAGCAAATCTTGCATGAACACTTTTACTTCTTCGATGCTGGTTCCTTGCGCTTTGTATTCGAAGTGCGCAGCTAAATCCACTCGGTTGCCCGGATAGATCATGTAGCCCACGCTCGTCTTCGTGTTTACTGGGATACTAATCGCTCTTTTACTGAGAGAGACTTGAGTATCAAGGCCCGAGTAAATGTTTTTTGAGATGATCTTGTTATCTAATATCTGCTCGCCTTTGGTGATCGGAACCGCGGCTACCGCATCGACGACGTCTTGCGTGTTTTCGATCATTCCTGGAGGAATCATCGCATTGGGAACCGCGACCTCTTCGATGTCCGTGGGGCGGATCGTTTCGTACTGAAGAATATCTCTTCTTGCGACGACCATTCGCTTGTAAGGCATTCCATACTTAGCTTCTAGTTCGGAGCTTTTGGTTCCGATGTATTGGTAAACCAAATACATCGCTAGCGCCGACAGGCCGATTGAAAGAAAGAATGCGCGACGTTCCATCATAGTTAGTACCTAGGCACCGGTTGATTACCCAAAAGATCGTTGTACTTCGGCTTCGGAGGCATAATGGGTAATGGCTTTTGTTTACTTCTTCCATAATCGCTGTTCGGTCCCAGCACATCGTCTAGAATGGTACTTCCTGCTTTGACGATTTCTGGGTCCGTCGAGTTTCTAAGCGTCAGGTAGACCGACCTGTCGCCAAATTTGTGAGTCAGAAAAATTATTTTTTGCGCGTCCTCTTCCGTCAATTGAAGGGTAATGTTCGCGTAGTTGTCGTCGGGTCGGGAGGTATTCAAAGAGTCGGTGTTATTTCCAAAGAGGTCTTTTCTTTTTACCTTCGCATTGGCCTCTTCGATAAAACCTAAAAGCTCTCGATCTACTCGAGTGGGGACTTCGTTTTGTAAATGCTTTCCCGTTGCCAAGACTAACGCATTTTGAATGAGAGTCTTCACCTCCAACATCGTAGCGCCGTTAGCGTCGTAAAGAGGCGCAATGAGCACGTCCACTCGGTTGCCCGGACGAATTAAACGGCCGACCGCGTTTTGCGCTGAGACCAAAAGAGTCAACGCCCTTTGTTTCTTTTCTACCTGCTGCTCCAAGACGGGCTTTCCATCCGGTTGCACCAATTTCGTGAGCGTAATCTGTTCACCTTCGGCGATAGGTACATAAGCCGCTTTGCCGATGATATCTTCTGGCTTCGTTACGGTGAGCGGTTGTTTAAAACTCTTAAACACTTTGGCCACCGACAGCATGTCTGGCTGAATCGTAGCGTACTCAGGAATCGTCGCGGTCTTGTTCTTTTCGAAGTAAGCTCCTTCAGCGACAACAACGTCTACCCACTCGCCGAAGCTTGAGGTGAGCTCTTTTTCCTTCACGCTAACGTAGGCGCTGATCAAAAGCATCGACACCAAGAAGCAGATTAGCGAGATGATGATTGCCTTTTTATTTTCCATTGTCGGTCCCGATTAATTTCGTCATTAATTGCAACTGGGCTCCATACATATGCCGACTGCGTTATTAATATTTGCTTGTTGCGGTGAATTTAAAATAATTCTTCGTACGGGAGCAGCCCCGCTATCGTCGAGGTATTTCACTCCGATAAAATTTCTCTGGATCAAGGTCTTGGCGACGTCGTCTACAACAAACATGGCTCGATTATCTAAACGCTCGTACATATTCATGGCCGCATATCGTTGCGCCACGTGGGCGGTGTGCAGCATGTGGAAAGCGTTGATGGTGTAATAGAGTAAGAATACGAGAAAGGGCAGGGCGAGACCCGTCTCGATTGCGGCTTGTCCGCGCTTACTTTTTAAATGTTTTTTAACAGCCGTTGTCATCCATCAGCCCCACGTACTTCGACCCACCGATTCCGATGGGAAATTTCTGAACAAACTTGTCGAAAAAATTGAAACACTCTTCGTAACTTGAATCTCTTCCCAGTCTCGTCTCCGTCGAAAGTGTTATCGAGCTTTTGGGAATGTTCGTTGTCATAAAAAGCGGTGGCAGATAAAAAAGATCGATGTCGTAGGTCGCCCTAACGCCTGCTGCCTGCTCTCCCCGCTGCCCGCCTCCGACATATGAGAGTTTGAAATTTCTTCCGACTCCTTGAATGCGAGAGACATAAGTATCGAAAACGGTTTTCGCGTTTACTCGCTGATCGTTTTGCGATCCGAACATCGACTTGTAAGTACGAGCCGACATAAACGTTGCGTACTCAACGTAGTCACTCGTCACCAAAAGAATCGAAAGGCTTAAGAAAAAAAGCAGGAAGAATAGGATCACGACGACGACCACGATAAACTCAATCGCGGACTGGCCTGAGCGGCGTCGTAATCTATGTAAAGCGTTCTTCATAAGTGTAAAGCCTTCAACCGTTTCTGACTAGAGGGATGGCCGTCTTGGTCGAATTGCGGCTGATTTCCGTTAAACTCTGCGTTTTCGACTACGTTTTGGAGTCCCGACAAGATGGTGGCGAAGATATTCTGGGTAAAAGACGCTACTGGGCCTTTGATCATTAGGTACGCCGTGATGAAGGTCACTGCGATGAGTAGCAAATATTCCAAGGACGTTTGTCCCCGTTCATTGCCAAGCTTATGTTTTAGATCACAGACCAATGGTAACGCTCCATAACGTGCATCAAAATAAAGGCGCAGAGAAAAGCTGGGGCGAAAGGGATGCGATGAGACTTTACGGGCACCACAGTTCGTTTGTAGTGCGCCCTAACAGAGTCCCAGGCACCACGAATGCCTTTCGTATGGGCAAGCAGCAGCGTACCCACGACAGCTCCAATTAAAATTCCGGTAAATCCTAGTTCGAGAACGAAACGAAAATTTGCCCACGCGGCGACGGCCATAAGAAGTTTGACGTCACCCGCAGCGAGGGCTTTTACGAGATAGAGAGGGAAGAAAAGAGAAAAGGCGACCACGATAGCTAATGCCGACGTGGTCGCCTGATCAAATCCTTTGGACCAAATTCCGAATACGAGGCCAGCAACTAAAAAAGACAGAACGATCCAGTTGAAAATTTTTCCCCAGATCAGATCTGTAGCGGTGGCTAGTATTAATAGCGCCCACAAGCCAACTTCGAATCCCCCAGACATACTTTCCCCCTAGTGGGAGGAAAGGGCCATAAAGCGATTGCGATATACGACTTAGGTGCAACTATTACTTGCCGAAACCTTGACCCGTTTGTGTTTCCGTCGAAACGTTTTGTTCCAGCCGGCCAAGACCTTCAACGAAGACTCCGTTAAAGAACTTGGCTATCTGAATCGAGAAGACGGCGCCAAACGCCACCATCAAAATATATTCAATGGTGCTTTGGCCTCGAGTACTTGGTTTTCTTCTCATAGTTGCCAGGGGCTACGGCCCCCTGCTTAGTGACCCGAACCGGCGCTCATCAATTCTTTGATTTTGCCGTTCACACCACCGAACACTGCGTCAATGGTAGCGGGTAATTTGTCTTTTAAGCCCTTGCCGAGTACCGAGATGACCACCACGATTACCGCGATAATCAGTAGGTATTCGACTGTCGTTTGCCCTTCCTCTTCGAGTAGGAATTGCTTCATCATATGTTGTTCTCCTGTTGGACCATTTCACTGGTTGTTTAGTTATGACATTACTGGCTACGAGTTAAATTGTAGCAATTCTCGCAACTTTAGTCAAAATGCGTCATAACTTAAGTCACTGAAATATATGATGAAAAACTGCCCACTCGTTGTACACGTTCTCAAGTACTTTTCGGATATTTTTGAGGAATTGGTGAGGACAAATTGTGTCGTTGTCTAATATTTACGCAGCAAAAATGCGCCCCACGCCAAAGCCCTTTATTGGCAGCTGAAAGGGGGTGTCAGTTATGTTACACTGCGTCATTCTCGAAGATTGTGTGGGGTTTTACAGACGCTGGGGTGGCTTGTGGACCAAGGAAATGGAAATGCTGTTAAGGGTGCTAGTTCCGGTCGAAAAATAGGGCGAAAGCTCCGTATAAAGCTATTAAGAGCATTGGATCTTAAATGGGACACCGGTCTTCTCTTCTCAGTCCCCCTTCTTCTTATAATTAATTTCGGACTTTTAGCGATTCTTCATCAGCACGGAGATTCTAATCAGACTCTCTCGATTTTAAATGAGACAGACTTCCCTTTGAGCTGTCGCCAGATAGGCGAAGTAGGCCGCTGGAGTAAAAGTAAGTATGGTGGAGCGAGTCGTAACGATATTGAATCCATCGCTTTCGCACACCGAGTAGCTGAAACCTTTGTTGAGAAATTGGACCCTCTTAAAGTTCTCTTCCTTCGCGCAGAAGTTGAAGATTTTAAGCACAAGGCTGGCACCGAATGGAGTCGTGCGGTTCGCCAGTCGAATTGTTCCTATTTCGAAGTTTGGGCGAGCGAAGCTTACAGCGCTGCAAAATCTCGATTCGGGATCCTAAGCCAAGGCCTTCCTACAAAGTTTGAATTGGGAATCCACGCTAAGGACAGCCGTGCGATCAACGACAGCCTTCCTCACTATGATGAATTTGCTTCCGACACCGTACAACTAAGAGCGAGACTTACAGCTTTCTCTAAAGTGATCTTTGAGTTTTCTAATCCTTCCATTCTTAAGGCTTACCATGAGAGCCGAGAAAAATTTTTAGCGGACTCGCTCAGACAAGCCGTCATTGTCGAAGAAATCCCTTCGCGAAATTTGTTGGCCAAATCGATGCTCACAGCGCTTGATCCTTATTCAACATACCTCTCGCCGCGAGAATTTGAAGACTTCTACCAAGAGCTCGCTGGGGCTACTTTGGGAGTTGGCTTAAAGGTTCGTCGAGTCCCTGAAGGCATGCTCATTGAAAAGGTTCTGCAAGACTCTCCGGCGGGACGGTCCAAAACGCTTGCGGAAGGGGATGTGATTCGCTCCATCGATGGAAAGAGTTTGCGAACTCTGGGGCTCAACGAAGCCCGTAATTTATTACGAGGTAAAGAAGATAGCCGAGTAACTTTGCAGTGCATTCGCTTGAGCAATAAGAAAACTTTTTCCATCCAGTTGAAGCGGTCTGTAATCAATTATGAAGATTCTAGAGTTACGAAGAGTGTTTCTCGCTATCGAGGAAAAAACGTAGCCGTAATCGATATTCCCAGCTTCTACGGACGTGGCGGACTCACCAATGGAAAAGAGGAACGCAGCAGCGCTGAAGATTTAGAGCATGTCATGACAGAGATTGTCGCTAGCCATAGTAAGCCTGCAGCGGTAGTTCTCGATCTTCGAGGAAATCCCGGCGGGTTTTTAGAAGAAGCGGTATCCATGGGCGGACTGTTCCTAGGCAATCGCGCCGTAGTTGGTGTGGTGGAACATAAAGACAGGCGTGTGCTTCGAGATAACCGGCGTCAAATGTACGATGGCCCACTGCTAGTGCTTGTGGACAAAGATAGTGCGAGCGCCTCAGAGGTTTTGGCAGGCGCTTTGAAAGATCATCATCGCGCAGTAGTAGTAGGCGAAACTAAAAGTTTTGGAAAAGGAACCGTCCAGAGATTGTTCCATCTCTCTGACGAACTTCCGTTATTGCAAAGCAGTTTTGACCCTTGGAGCGGAGTCGTAAAACTTACGACTAGTATTTTCTACTCACCGTTGGGCCATTCTCCCGCTAACGGGGGCGTCAGTCCGGATATTTATCTCCCCAAACACGAAACACCTACGCGCTCGATTCGAACTCGGATGAGGCCGCACGCGGTTCCAGAAACCACCCCTTTCTTAGATCCGTCTGAATTAACTCAGCTCAACCACAACAAAACAAAATTTATTAGTGTGATGGATCGCTTGCGTTCTGACGCACCTAATCTATTTGCGGAAGCGGAGCGGCAAAAAGATCTCGCATCGTCCGAAAAGCCCGATGTAATTGACGCTTACGAAGATCGCTTGCTCGCGGACACAGTGGCCCTTGCCGTAGATTACGCGCAGCTTAATTCAAAAAACTGAGTCCTTACCAACGGCTACTGATGAGTCAGTTCGCATTGTCGAATTCGATGTGATACGCTAAGTGCATCAATTGGCTCTTTTCTGACCGCTGTTGACGGAAGTTGATTTGAGAGCGTAGTTAGTGAGTTGGCTGCGGCTGAGAAAATTTTAAACATCGATTACTACTAACCGAGAAGGGAGCGGAGAGTTATGGCTGAAGAAACCGCTTATTGTGTTAAGTGTCGTAAGAAATCCCCCATCAAAAATGCGCAAGAAGTGAAGATGAAGAATGGCCGACCAGCCATTAAAGGCGTCTGTGCAGATTGCGGCGTTGGGGTTTACAAGATTTTATCGCAGAAAAAGCCCTAAACGTTTTAGTGCATTTCAGTTAGTTAACTGAAATCCTTCATTTCGTTCAGGATAAGTTCTGTCGCTAGCGGCGGAATTTATTTCTTTTCTGTTTTGGGAATCGCTTCAAATTGGCGCGTTTGATTTCTGCCATTCGCTTTGGCGAAGTAAAGGGCAGCATCGGCGCGGCTAACCAGCTCCTTGAGCTCTTTCTCAGGGGTTGCCCCACCTGGCCAAGCCTGGCTAAACGTCGAAGTCCCTAGACTAACCGTTACCGGGATAGGTTTGCCCTCGAATTGAATCACGGTACCTTCTACGTGCTTACGGAAACGTTCTGCGAATACCCTGGCTCCTGGGCCATCGGTATTGGGCAGAATCACCATAAATTCTTCTCCACCAAATCTTCCAGCTACGTCTGAATCTCGACTCTCTCCCTGAAGCATCTGGGCTACAAGGCTTAGTACGTGATCCCCGGCTAGATGTCCGAAATTATCGTTAACGCGTTTGAAGTGATCGATATCCACCATGCAAATGGAAAGCTGTTGGCCTTCACGATGAGCACCGGTTAAAAATTTCAGTAGCGTAGTCTCTGTATAAACTTTGTTGTACAGCCGAGTGAGTCCATCGGTGACGGATTCTTTTTTTCGTTCGCCGTATTTTTTCTGCAGTTCGCTTTCCGCCGTAACATCACGAATCGTTATCAAAGAACCCAAAATCTCTTTATTGGGCCCAAAGAGGGGCACTCCGCCCAAGATGAGATGGAGATCTTGAAAAGCACGCGAAGTGCCTTTTAGCTCGTCCAAGCGAATGGGCTGGCCTGAAGTTAAGATCTGCTTCGCCGGACATTGCCCGGGGCAGAGCTCGGTCTTGATCAGTTCACAAAAGTGTCCGATTTTCTTTATCTTACGATAAGACTCTCCACAGAGATCGGTGAAGGCGACATTGAAGTCGACCACCTGATTTGCGGCGTCTACCACGCAATAGGCATCAAGAAGCACTTCCAACGTGAGCCGGTTTTCTATTAGCCAGTGCTCTAGCATTTTAGCGAGAGATTCGGATGACTCACTATTTGCGGAAGGCAAA
>JBBQIT010000003.1:0-29535 GCA_038325205.1 Bdellovibrionota bacterium | reverse complement strand
AAAATAAACGAGCGCTATCCAGAGTTCGAGGCCGATCTCGCGGAATACTTTGAAAAAGACCCCCTCAAACTGTATCGCATTACTTTAGTGCTCGAAGCCCTTAAACGGACTGAACTGGTGCAAGGAATTAGTCTCTTTGCCCTGCACTCTGAGCCAGAGTCTTTGATGCCTGGGGGAACGGAAAAGTTTTCTCGAAACTTGCAAACCACTTTGAGTGAAAATGGATACGCCGTTTTTGAAATGTTCCCCTGTGGGGCAAAGAACCTTCGGTTGAGAGGCAGATTTCAGGAAGAGACTTTCTTACAGGTCGACTTTCACGCCACCTTACTGGCATCCGTATTGTCGCTCATTCGACCGCACACACGTCATCTGCACGTTCATCATCTCTTGGGCTGGCCCGACTTCGCCACGAAGATTCTTTTAGATAGCGATTTCGATTCCAAAATTTTCACAGCCCATGATTTCTTGTTCGCATGCCCATCTTACAATCTAATGACAGCAGAAAACCAGTTTTGCGAAGTGGAGAAAGATATTGCCAAGTGCAATCAATGTTTCGCTAAGGTCGGGAGTTTTAGTACGGCCCCAGACATAGAAACTTATCGGTCGCGAGCAGAAACGGCGTTTGCGAAGTTCGACATCCTCCACTTCCCGAGCCAAGACTCAGTAACCTATTGGAAGAAAGCTTTCCCCGAAAAATGGAATAGATTTTCTTCCAAAGTACGAGTGTTTTCTCACGACCTCTCAGAACTTTCTTCCCTTAGCGAGCTGACGGCTAAAGAGCCTCGTTTATCGGTGAAAGAAGAGCGACATATTGTTTTTCTGGGCGCTTTAAAACTTATTAAAGGAAGGGAGCTCTTCTTAGAAAGCGTTCCCAAACTCCTGGCCGAGGGGTTCACAATCGAAGCACTAGGATCGGAGCCAGAGCCCTGGGACAATACCCACAGTATCAACGTAACCTCATATTCGGGGCCCAAAGCGCTAAAAACTCTCTTAGAACAAAAAAGACCAGGGCTCATATTGCTTCCTTCGCTCTGGGCAGAAACCTATTGCTACACTTTTTACGAATCGCTCTTCATGTCAGAGGCCATTCCCATCGTCTCGCCTTACGGACACCCGGCGACAGTCGTGAAAGCTCACGGCGTAGGAGTGATCCTTTCGTCGCTTACTTCCGACGGATTGGTGGAAGCTTGCCGGAGAGCCCAAGGCGAGCGGGAAGCGATTTTGAGAAGGAAGCAAGAATACGTGAGCCGGCTTAAAGTTCAGGGTGACTATTTCAGCACCTACCGCATGTTTTGGGATACCGGCAGGGACCGCTCTATTATCGAGCCCGCGGAGTCCCAAATAGCCGCTTGGAGCTTACAACACGTGTCGGCGACCACGATCGAAGCGGAGCGTAAAAAGAGTTACGGGAAAGTGTGGAACCAGTACGAAAGCTTTTTGGTGGAAGCCCAACAAAGACGGATGGCGCAACTCAAACGAAAGCCAGTAACGCAGTGCTTGAATCCAATGGACCCTCCTTATTGACTTGGCAGCTCGCCTCACTGACACTTTTGTCTTATGCCCATGACTCGCGACTCTTTCTTTCAACCTCTTACCGTAGTTGTTCCCGTCTTCAATGCGTCAAGCCAAGTCACGCGTCTCGTAAACTCGCTTGAGGAGATCTATCCCGAGCCAACGCCCTTACTTTCTTTTCTCTTTTCCGACGACGCTTCAACGGAAAAGGAGTGTTCCAAACTTTACCGATCAAAGTTCTTTCAGCGTCCCGACGTTCGTCTTTTTTTTCGAAAAACCAATGAAGGTTTCGTAAAAAACGTGAATTCTGTCTTTCGACTACTCAGGAAAGAGAAACGAAAAGACGATATCGTTCTTCTTAATTCCGATACTCGGATTTTTCATCGTGTCTTCGAAAGATTGCAAGATGCCGCTTATAGCGAAAGCGATATCGCCACGGTTACTCCGTTTACCAATAACGGAACCGTCGCAAGTCTATTTAGTTTCCCAAACGGAGTAGGCTCTCCGAGTTACCTTTCTCCCATTGAAATAGCCGATTTGGTCTACGAAAACGCTTGGGGACCAAAAACGGTGGACTGTCCTAGCGGCGTTGGATTTTGTATGTATGTCCGGTGGGAAGCGATCCTAGATACTGGAATTTTTGACGAAAGCTTCGGCCGCGGCTACGGCGAAGAGACCGACTGGTGCCGAAGGGCCCTCCACTTAGGGTGGAAGCACAAGATACATCCCCACGCCTACGTAGAGCATGAAGGGGCGGCCTCGTTCGGAAAAGAGGCGTGGGAAAAGAAAGCAGGGGACACTCTTTATGTGCTTTGTAAACGTTATCCCGATTTCGCAGCCGACTACGAAGCCTTTTGCGACGAAGATCGATTAAAAGCCTATCGAATTACCCTAGCTCTAGAGTCTTTAGAAAGAGCAAAGGTTGCGAAAGCCATCTCGCTTTTCGTGCTGCATATCGACCCCCAGGGCAAACTTGCCATGGGAACCGAGCGCTATTCTCGAAGACTCCAAAAGACATTGAGTGAGGAGGGGATTGCGGTTATTGAAATTTTCCCTTGGACCGTTAAGGGAGTTCGGCTGCGCGGACGTTTCAATGGCGAAACCTTTCTGCAAACCGACTTTCACCTCTCCTCTTTAGGTTCGATCCTTTCACTCATTCGTCCCTACACCCGCTACCTTCATGTCCACCATTTCCTGAACTGGCCAGACTCCGCAGTGAAAGAGATCTCAGAGTGCGATTTCGACTCTAAAATAGTAACCGCCCACGACTACTATCTTGCCTGCCCGTCTTACAACTTTATTAACGCTCAGGGAGAGTACTGTGGAATCGAAAAAGACAAGACAGTCTGTAACCGATGCTATGTGACGGTGAATGGAGGGAATGCCGCGATTTCAACGGAGGAATACCGAAAGAAATCGACGGAAACTCTCTCCCGGTTCGACACCATCCATTTTCCATCAATCACAGCTCTTCTAGTGATGAAAGAAGCCTTGGGTGGTCAATGGGAACGGCTCGCTCAGAAAGCAAAGGTGTTAGAACACGATTTGTCGCATCTTTACCCCGTCGCCGCTCGCTACGAGTCAGCTCCCTTACTTTCGGAGACAGAGAGTCGACACGTCGTTTTCCTGGGATCCCTTAAATCGAATAAGGGCAGCGAGCTTCTGGTACGTTCTCTCGGTGCGTTGAAAGAGAGCGGCTTTACCGTTGAGGCCTTTGGGTTTAGCCCAGAGTCTAGTCAAAATCCGGAAGGGCTCAAAGTGACCCCTTATCGCGATGCGGAACATTTGGCAGAACTTTTTTCCGAACGTCGCCCTGGAATGGTGCTTATCCCCTCTATTTGGCCAGAGACTTTTTGCTTCACTTTCTTCGAATCGATATTACTAACTCCCCATGCCGTTCCCGTGGTTGCCCCGTTCGGGTATCCTGCTCTGGTGGTGAATCAAGAAAAATTGGGCGTCGTCCTAGCGGATCTGACTCCAGAGGCTCTCGTCGCGGCTTGCGTTCAGGCAACCGAGCGTCGAACTCTTTTACTCGAAAACAAAAGGGCCTTCGCAAAAAAAATAACTGACTCCAATTCTCCCTACGTTACGGGTTATACTTCCCTGGCCCGCCTGAATGAGAAACGACCTTCGACACCGGCAAAATTGACGGCCGAAGCGATGGCGGAGTGGAGCGAGATATACCTTGCTACGTGGCGCGCGGATCAGGTTTTGGTCAAACAATGGGAAGCAGAAAAAGCGGGACATAAAGATTTTTGGAAGTCGCTTTTGAAGAGCCGTGAACAACATCTATTTAGGGAATCCAAACCGTTATGACATACGTCTTTTCGCAGGCTTTAAAGCTTTTGGCAGTGACCCAGTTTTTAATAGGACAGTACTATAAAGCCATTTTTAAAGCGGACCAAGACGTGCGCCGTTTTTTCACCTGGCTCTATTTACAGCATAGTTACGGTAGTAGTCATCGAGTCACACCACCTATCGAAGAGATCAAATCGCTTCCCGATACCTATTTGGCTTTTCCAGTGATAGACGCTAGTGACGTCCTTCCCAATCTTCCCGGTGTCATGGAAGCCTATATCTATAATGACACCGAATCCATTCTCGACGGCGACACGATGATGAGCGGGGCCATCCTGCGCCCCAGAGAACAAGTCATTATGAACGCACTCGTCCGCGTAAAAAGGCCTGAAGTGGTCTTTGAATTTGGGACGGCTGTCGGCGTGACTACTTATAACCTGTTCAAAAATACTCAGGACACGACGCAGATCTACACTTTCGATTGGAAAATTCCTCCAACCAAGAACCCTGAGCTTACGGAGTTGTTTCAAAACCCGAGAGTTCACTACATAGAAGGCTCGTCTCTTACCTATGACTTCAGTCGTTTCTATGATTCTTGTGACTTCATCTTTGTCGATGGCGGACATGAGTTTGCGTTTGTAGTTAAGGATACTTTGAATGCGCTTAAGATGATAAAAAAAGGCGGGATGATCCTATGGCACGATTTTGGCGCCAACTTCCCCGATGTCGTCGCCTGTATTAATAGTTTTGCGGAAAAATATCCAATTCGGCGTATCGACGAAACCACCTTCGCCGTGCTCATTGCCTAAGCGCAAGTTACTTAGGACAGATCTCACTCCAAGCGCCAAGGGTCTCGCGCTCTTCTCTTTCCGAAGTGTAGTTTTCTGCTACGTACTGTGCCGCGAGGCGGGCCTTCGTTAGAATCGGACCTGGATTATTATTCCACGTCACGATGACTTTCTCTGCGGCTTTCGTAAATCCGACGATATCGTTAATCTCAATAGGGTAGCAAAACTCGTCTTTGAAGTATTCTCTCCCTCCCATCCCATGATAACCAACGACCATAGCGCCACAGGACATCGCTTCTAAAGGAGGAAGGGCAAATCCCTCAGGATATCCAAAACTCAAAAAGATATTAGCTCTTCGCAAGATGTCCGCTACTTCCCCTTCGGTCTTTCGCATGATTGGTTTGACTTCGTAGCCTTCAAGAAGCCCGCGAAACTTTAAAATGTTGAGCACTTGGAAGGCATCTTCGCCATTTTTGCGAGGCATATAGGCGATGAGCTTCTCTTTTTCATAGGAAGGATAAAAAACCTTCGTATCGATGGAGCTGGAGATTTGAAAAATGCGTTGGGAGGGAAACGCATAACGGAGGTAATTAGCGCTGTCTTCGGAGACCGTGATGGTCGCTAGCACCTGAGTAGAATCTAAATAGGGAATATAGGATCGGTCTTTTGCAATCTCAACGTAGGCCGCAAAAGTCAGGTAGCAATTCTGGTTAAAGATCACTTTCTGCGGCAGGGGAAACTGTTTGCAAAGCTCTAAAGCAAAAATTTCAGGCATTACCAAAATGTCATTGGGCGTCCACTGAATATCGCGCACATAAGCAAGCGCGGTTTGGTTTTCGAACCAGGAATAGCGATAGCCAGGAGTGACGTGAAGACCAAAAGCGGGGAAGCCGCCTCGACGGAGCACATCGACCTGCCGATAGAGAATCTTGGTTCCTCCGATTGGCTTGTCTACATCGGGACAGTAGAAAAAAATTCGGCTCTCGTTAAGGGGTAGCGACATCGCTCAAGAAATTAACACACTACTTAGGGGTAAGTCTAAAAATGACCTTGGGCAGGGCGTCTGAAGCTTTGGTCCCGTTCCAGGCTCCCCAGCAATCTTCTACGCGCCAAGCCGAAGTTTGAAACATAGCTTCCCACTCTTCCTGAGAGAAGAGCGTGATCGTCGTATGCAGTAATTTCCATCGAAAACGATGTGTAGAGATCGCATGTTCCCAAACAACTTCGGCTGGCTTTTTTCCGGGCAGCGTTCTTCCGTAAAGATCGTATTTGCGATCGCTAACCGCGATGCCCTCGCCTTGATTTTCCCACACGCCTGTCTTCCAGTCATTAGACGCTTCCCAAAAGGCGAGACGATGTACCTCGACAAACATCTCTCCTTTTTCAGAAAGATGCGAACGCAGTCGCTTTAGCGTTTCTACTACGCTCGTTTGGCCTCCTACGTGCTCGAGCCCGTTATTTACAGAAAAGATACGATCGAAGATCGTGTTGAGTTCAAGGCGGCGAATGTCCTGCTCCACCAAAGTGACTCTATTTTTAACTGAATCGTCCAACTTTAGACGTCGTCGTCCGGCCGACTCTAACATCGTTTTCGAGTTGTCCACCAAACACACGTCCGCTCCCTTTTCGGCCAAGGCAAAAGTGATTCTTCCGTGGCCGCCCCCAAGATCTAAAGCCCGAACGGGCGGAGAGCCAGCGATCCTACAGGTATGGAAGGGAGCACCATCATTTCGACAGAAAAGATCCTCATACAAATAGGCGTATCCGTAATCGCTATTGTCCAGAACCAGCCTCAAGCCAATCCGCTGGGGAGGTTTGGTAAAGTTAATGAGCGCAGAGTGTAATCTCAAAATCCATTTGCGATCGCTCAAGAAGTTCCAAGGAGCACTGAGTCTTCTATAGAGAGGGATAAAGATAGGTCGAGGAATAAATCGGATCCTCAGCAGCCCTATTTTTTTTCCAACCCGAGAAAAGAAAATAAATTGGTAGAGATGGTGTTGTATCCAGGAGTGCGAAAACAGAAGAAAGGAGGCAACGGAAAAGGCCAGATGGTTCACCGAGCGTCCGTTCACCGCAATGACTCGACCCGCGATCTGATTTTCCGCTATCCAGCCGTCCGCATTCAAGTTGGCATCCCCTTTGGTCAGCCAAAGTGTCTTTTCCCCTTCTCGTTTTGACTTGAGTAAACGGTGACAGATGCGCGTACCTCTACCAGAAAAAACTACCAGCTCTCCCGCACGCAGCTGGGTCGCCGGCGAAATGCGTACTTCGCTCCCATTGCGAACGATGGGCCATTGGCTGGGCCCTAAACAAAGGAAAGTTTCGGTAAATTCACTCATGGAGAGATGGCCCGAGTTTAACACGACGGCGCCAGGCGAAGCGAACATCGTGTGGCTCGCGGGGTAAAAACTCTCGTGATACAGTCCCTTCGTGCCAGATGATTTGACCATGTCTCCCTCTTTTGGGACAAAGCCCTTCCCTCTCATGTGGAGAAACCTGGCCGTAAGGGTTTGCGACAACCCCCTATTAGGAAATCTCGCTCAAAGAAGCTACCGATTCGCTGCCCATCGCGCTGCCCGGGTTTTGGGTAAAGTGGAGGGGGTGACGGGTGTAGCACTTCGCGGTGGGGCACTGCATCACCCTGTCCCTGGAGTCTCCGATATCGACTTAACCGTCTTTTTAGAGGGTGATCTCGATCTAAATTCTAAAGACAGGATCCTGGATCTCCGACAACGATACCAAAAGTTAAAACGAATTTACCCTATGTTGGGCGAAGTCTTGGTACTAGGGCCGAAGGACCTTCGGGCTGTCTCTCTCTGTAAAAACTCTCTCTTAGACCAACTGACTCCTCAACAACTCCTCCACGGGCGTGAAATTCCGCCGCTGAGGGGGACTGTAACTTTTTCAGGAAAGTTTATTCAATGCTTTCGTTACTACGAAGAGATGATGTCGGAATGGCGAAAGGCCACCTCGGGAAGTGCGCGTTCCTTTCATGAGACCCGCTGCCGACGATACGCTAATAAAATTCATCGAGTCTGCGCCAACCCGTCCTCGAGAGCCGCTTCGCAAACGTTGGTGAGTGTCTTTGCCGATGCCTTTCATCAACTACACCTCCTCGCCGAGAAAGCCCATGCCGAAACTGCGCCACACCTACGAATGAAGAAGATTCATATGGTTTGGCTAAACGAAAGCATGGGAGTCGATGAGGAAGAGGATAAACAAAGATTTCTTTGGTGGATGACGGCAAATCAGAAGCTGCAACATTGCGGAAAGTTGGTAGTCACCAAGCAAGCTAAAGTGTTGGTCTGGCAGGGCGAGATGAGTTCAGAGTCGCTCAACCTTCTTTTTTCGCACTTTCTAAAATGCTCCAAAGATTTCCCGGGAGAGCCCTTACTATTGACGCCCCCCATTGCGGAAGCGCGGCATCTCGGTCTCACTTCGGACTCGCCGTTTCTTACCGCGCAATGGGTAACACCCGAGCGACAAAACGATCCCGCTTGGGTTGAGCGCTTCAAAGTAACTCTCTTTCAAAGGATCCAAGACCACTTCCTCGTAAACTATTGCCTGCTTCCCTTTGATTTTATGGCGCTAGATCAAAATGGAATCATCCGAGTTCTGCGGGAGACCTGCGCCTTAGCGATGATTTTGGGAAATCGGGAGATAGGAGAGCACATCACCGACTCCATTGAGCCAGCAAAAAAGATACTTCCCCTGACGAGTCGGCTCTACGAAAGGGTGGGAGAGGGGAAGTCCTACTCGTTTGAAAAAAACGAGCTGTTAGGGCTTTGGTTAGGCGCACGAGAAGAGATGAGCGACCTGATTGAAGGCGAATTTATTAAATAAAACATCTCTCAACGATAGCCCGGCGTAGTTTTGTCCAAATCAAAATACCCACGGTCATTAACAATATCGTTAGTAAAGCCAGTGGCAGAACATGCGAATCGGAACTGAAATTTGGTTTCCACGCACCTCGCATCACATAAGCCATGTGATACGCAGGATTAAACTTCACCAAGGGACGAAATATTTTCGGAAGCAGGCTCCCTGGAATGTATGGACAAGCAGTCAGCACAAAAACTAGGTAGGCGTGGTCCATAAAATCGCCGAGATCGCTATGGAGCAACATCACCATCGACCGAACAATTCCAATCGTGAGACAGATTGGTAAAAAGAGGATGAAGCATAAGAACTGAAGCCCTACTGCGTCCAAGAACGGACGATGCGGCATTCCCGCTAAAAACATAGCGATAAACAGAATGACCAGACACTTTACTCCCTCCATACTAGCCAAACTAAAGAGCGACACCAGCCGATGGTAAGGGGCAATCCATAAGAGCTGCAAAGTTCCAGCGCCAGCCTCCTGTAGAATTTTTGAGGAAAAGCAGTAGTAGCCCGCATTCATATAGGTATGCATCAGAAAACCAAAGGCTACGAAAATGAGGTAGTTGTCCCCGCTCATTTCTCCCAAAGTCGAACTCGGATGGATGCGAAAAAAACTGGCGTATAAAATTCCCGTAGTGGCCAGACTTATTAAGGGGCCAACGAGGAGCCGATTGATTAAAGTAAAACTCGTGCTGCCCTGCAAAATGAATTCTTTTTTAAATAGCCCATAAGCGCGTTTGGCATCTTCACGGAAAGTAGGCGCGGGAGACACCACAAGAAGTTCTGACACGTTGGAGTTTTGCATATTAAGCGGCCCTTAAGCTTTCCATAGGAATCACGCGATCAAGCTCAGAGGCGATAAGTTCCGTTTGATGGGTGGTAACAATGACCGTCGATCGAGTCGACTGGATGAAGTTTTTTAGCCTCTCCAAGCCATCCGAATCGAGAAAGACCGTCGGTTCATCCAAAAGAATGACGCTGGGTTTGTGAAGCGTAGCTCGGGCGATAGCTAGCCTCGCACGCATGCCTGCTGAATAAGTCTTAACCGGCGCATCAATATAATCTTTGAGGCCCCAATATTCGATCGCAGCGTTAATCGCGCCGGAGATATCGGCACAACGGTAAAGGTGCCCCGTATATTCCAGGTTCTGATAACCCGTGAGGGACTCGTACAACAGTTGGGTGGCCATCATGAGCCCAACCTTCTCCCGTTGAACGGTTGGCTGTGCCTCGTCTCCCACACAGACCTGTCCCCGCTGAGGAGCTAAGATGCCGGCGACCAGTTTCAATATCGTAGTTTTCCCGCTTCCATTCGGTCCCACAAGCGCGACGGATTCCCCTGAGGCAATGTGTAAATTCAAATTCTCAAACAGAGTGGTCCGCCCGCTGTAACGCCTCTTGAGCAGACGCTTGTAAATGTTTCTTTCCTGGGCGACGCGCAGGAAAGATAGACCTACGGAAGCAAAGGTTACCGAATTGCCCATGGGCGCTCCTAAAATTACGCAGGGAGTTAAAAATTTTTGAAAGTAAGGAAGGTTGCTTAAAAATTATAGCATGGCTTGGCCATGAATCATTAGTAGGAGGAAAATGGCTTTAGGAAGCAAAAATCAGGGGTACAAGAACGCGATCTGATCGAGCGTTTTGTCGTCAAAGCGAACAAATCCAGGCCGCGAGTAGCTCACTCGAAATTCAGGATTTACTTCTTCGCCCACAGGACGCGCTTCTAAGATCTGTTGGTCGACGAGAAAATGAGCGAGATTGCGAATGTGTTCCACTTCCGAATCTTGGCTCTCCACTTCAGCCGCTTTCAGATAGCTCTCTAATCGCTTGGGCTGCTTAAAGAACTCAAGCATTTCTTCGGTTCCCGAAGTGAAATGACACATTTGTCCCGTATTGAGGTGAATAACGATCAGTTCGTCCGCCACCTTTCGAAAAACGACGGAGTCTGAAGTGCAAAGAAACGATGCTGTCATGTGGTGGTTCCCCTAGAAAATGCTAAGCAACAAAATTTTCTGAGAGATTGGAGTCTTTGGCAAGACTTTTTATATGCGGCACTTACTGCAATGACAAACTGGGGGAGAGCTTAGGAGCGATTGACTTCACTGAAAGACTCCGCGAATGATCCTAACGGGGACCAAAACAGTGTTGGCTTTTTGCACTATCATCACCAAAAATTATCTAGCGCAAGCTCGAGTGCTAGGAGAGTCTTTGAAGGCCGTCCATCCTGGCTCCCCGTTCTACGTGCTCGTAGTCGACAATATAGATAACTATTTCGATCCCTCTGAAGAAGCAATGCGAGTTGTCCCACTAGGCGCCCTCAATCTCACGGCAGAGAAGTCCCTGTGCTTTAAGTATGGCTTGGTGGAGTTGTGCACGGCGGTTAAGCCTCACTGGATGGAATATTTGATCCGAAAGACTGGAGTAACGCGGCTAGTCTATCTAGATCCCGACATTTGCGTTTATTCGGCTTTCGAAAACCTCGAAGCCCAACTTGAAAAAAGCAATTTGGTGCTGACGCCTTATATTACTTTTCCCTATTCAGACAGTAAGACGCCTAACGAGATAAACCTTTTACTCTTTGGAACCTTCAACTTGGGCTTCCTCGCTATTTCGAAAACGGAGGAGACTCTCCGGTTTCTCCAATGGTGGAAAGAGAAATTGTCCATGGGCTGCCGCAACGAGCCTGCGCTCGGATATTTTGTGGATCAGCGTTGGATGGATTTAGCTCCCAGTCTTTTCACCGGGGTACTTCTTTTGAAAAACCCCGGCTACAACGTCGCGCACTGGAATTTACACTACCGACAGCTGCTAGCGAGGGAACGCTCCCTTTTAGTAAACGGCTCGCCGCTTGTGTTCATGCACTTCAGTGGATTTCGCCCTTTGGTTCCAGAGCAAATATCAGTGCATCAAGATCGCTTTTCGATGGATGAAATCGGCGAGTGGAAACCGTTCTACCTGGATTACGCGGCTAAACTTAAAGCAAAAGGGTACTCGACTTGTTACTTGTGGCCCTATTCGTTTGCGAAGTTTGACAATGGCGAGGCAATTCCAGCTACCGTTCGAAACAAATATCTTGAGATGGGCCCTTCCGGCGACGCCTTTGGCGACCCCTTTCTGACTGAGAAATCGAATTCGCTTTATCGATGGTGGAAAACACAACCCAAACAAGCTCCAGCGGCCCTACCTGAGAATATCAAACAACGGATGCTCGACATGGCCTGCATCCATGTTCAACAAACCAATTCGAATGCTTCGCTGTTAACTCGTCGCGATTGAACGATGACTAGAGGAAGAGGCGGACGGGGAAGGACGTCTCCATACCACGCTGTCCAGCGCGTAGTGGCACAGAATCGTATACCAAAAAAGAGGAAGGAAATTTCGGCTCATCCATCCGGTGACCATATCCCCTTGTCCCCAGTTTAGTACGCATCCGATCAGCACAGCAGAAACAAGATAGGCCGTCGTTCCCGACGTCAGCATGCGAAAGATCGGATTGGTCGCGTTGCGACTTCGCTTCGCAAGCGATCCGAAAGCGTTTCGTTTGACGTACGAGAGGTACGGAGGATCGTGAGCCACACTGATACAAAACCACCAAAACCAAAAAATCCCTACGACTACAATCGAGCCATAGAAAACAAGGAAGGTAGAAAAAAACACAACGTATTTGCTTAAATTTAAGGGGGTCCCTCTAAGGGCCTGAACGCCAGAGTATAAAAGATATAAGAAAATTATCCCCCAGTGAATTTTTTGGCACGCCAGAGCGAACGCTGCAGTGACGTTAAAATATAAATCGTTGGGATTGCTGTAGGCTCGCCCCATGGTCGTAAGTGGCGAGTGCCACCAAATGATAGGAAACATCACTAACGTAAATAGAACCCCTGTATCGATCCAAGCGGTAGCGTCCGGCTCCTTAGCAACCCGGCGTGAAATTCTCAACCAACCATACTGCTGTTTCGAGACGTGCAGGAACGCATAGTAGGCCAACACAACATAGAGCGATTGGTGTGAGACCTTTTGAAATAAAAAGCCGCCAACCAATAGGACTACTACCGGAAGCCCCAAGATAATGACTCGCAATTTGGGCCTCGTCTGATAACGATCCACAGCAGCGTATCCCGTCACCCCCAGATGCACCATATTCATAAAGCCGATCACGGAGGCAACGGTCGGAAGAAAAACCTCTTTTGAAAAGACATGAAACCTGAGCTCGACGAAAGCGGTTATAAAAAACGGGGCAATGAAAAGAAGCAGATCCTGGACCGGGTTGAATATCCAGCCGTTCGAGAATGAAATCCGGCTTCCACTATAGGATTTCGCTGCGACCTGAATCATGGGGTAGCTCTCTCAATCGGAATTTAGTTGTGCGCTGAAGGGTGAAGATAAAGCGGAATAATAAAATTATAGCATACGAGCCAGGATAGAAGGGCTCGTGCCCTCCCAAATCTGCCCGGTGGATTTGGACATTGATAAGTTAGCCCGATGGCCTCTCTATTTCATAAGTTATTGAAATTAATGAATTAAACAGAATATGTAGCCCGCTAGGTAGAACTAATGACGCTATGTGTAATAAAATAGGGGTTGGGACAGTGCCCAACCTATTTCATTAGCTCAAAATCTCATGGTTTTTATGGCTACTGCGAAAACAATTTTCCTATCGATACTTCTTATCGTCTCGCTCTTTCCTCTGACCGGGAAAGCGGAGTGGGACGCGCCATATGAAAACGCCGAGACTGGCGTCGAAAAAGAGCTACATCCCGTCTACGATCCCTGGAGCTACATCCAACAAAACAACGCGGAAGCTGACCCTTTTGCCTCAGGTACGGCAGGAATTAATCCGTATACCGGTGAGCCACGAGAAGAAAGCTCCCCGGGCCTGACCGACATGGTTAGAGGTAACAGTGATGTTCGCCTGGAAGCGGGGGAGACCTTGTATGAAATGAAGGACTCCTTGCGAGGTTGGGTACCCGCGGGAATTGGTGCGACTAACGCAATGGGAGAGCACACTTACCGGGAGATCGGCTCGAGCGCACTATACTCAATCCAGCCAGCCAACGACGGTTGGAAGCTATACGATAGCAACACCAAGCGACAAGTTGGAGAGTCCAAAATGACAAACGATTCCGACGCCCTTCAAACGAATCGCGCCCCTGCTTCTTCAGAGTCCGTGTTGGAAAGCAAAATAAACGGCCAGACGTCGATACTACGTGTAGCGCCGCACTAGCGGCTAAACCACTCTCTTCTTCCTCGATAGCCACTCCTCCTCATAACCTTTATTCGCAGCCTTCCAATTGAGATATAATTTAGTCACCCCATGGAAACTCAATACCGTAGAGAAAGCTGTTTTCTATTTTTCGCCGTTGCCCTTATCTACAGCCTTCTAGGTTCGGGATGGCCAGACACCGTAGACGCCACCCCTTCGTTTTTAACCGCAAAAGCCATCGTCGAACATGGTGAGTTGGGCTTCCAAGCGGATGGGAACACTACCTCAGAATTTTTAGTCAGAAAGGGTATCGACGGGAAGCTCTATAGCAAGTTGGGCCTCATCATGCCCCTCCTGTATGTGCCCGCGGTAATCGTGGAAAAGACGCTCAATCTTTTCCTACACTATCACCCCGACGTCTTAGGCCTCTTTCTTATCTCATTTTGCAATGGCTTAATCACGGCCGCTTTAATAGCCCTCATTTTTCTGTTTTTCCGCAGGCGAGAAGCCTCGTTTGAATGGGCCGCAATCATTGCCCTCACCATGGGTTTTGCTACCTACTTATTTCCGTACGCGAGAGGAACTTCACGAGAGCCGATGCAGGCGCTATGTTTCTTTGGTTGCTTCTCTTCCCTACTCACTCGCCCTAAAAAGAGTTCTGACTTGGTCAAATCCCTTATCGCTGCGGGGGCTTGGGTGAGCTTCGGAGTTCTAACGAAACAGATCTTTTTCCTTCCCGTTCTTCCGGCTTTGCTCTTGGTTCGGTGGAAGGACTTGGTAGCCAAATCAAACCGAAAAGGATTCCTGATAGCGCTCATCATTCCCTCTGTTTCGGTGTTAACCATGGCTCTCTATGGGCTTCATGCTTATGGCCAACTTTTTGCGACGGGCTACTCTACGATGGTGACTCACGTACAGTCCGGCCCTTGGGGCTTTCCCATCGGCGAGGGAATTCGCCTTCAACTCATCTCTCTAAAAACGGGATTTTTCACCTATAGCCCGCTCCTCCTATTGGCTTTTCCTTTGATCCTTTGGAAGATCTACGCAAAAACTTTTCGCACCCTCGACTTCTCGATCCTTCTTGCGATCACTCTCCAAGTACTTATTTATGCGTTTTGGTGGAAGCCTCTGGGAGACTCCGCCTTGGGGCCACGCTACCTCGTTGCCATAGCGCCCCTTTTTGTTTTATTTCTGTTGAATACTCCTTTCGAAAAGGGGGAGCGCCTTTTTCTGGGTCGGCACCATCTTCAACTTTTAGGAAAAACGCTAATGATCTCCATCGCTATATTCTCATTAGCGGTTCAAATGATAAATATTTCAGTCAAGTCGCAGCAGTTTTACACCCTTTCCTTATTTGCTAAAAGGCAGCCCGAGATCTCTCAGACTCGAACAAATCTTATTCTTTTAAAACACAAGCTACTCAAACATGATGAAAATTATCAGTTAGCGGAGTTTGGCCTCCCGTCCTCACGAGCCTTCGATATGTCCGAACTACGTTCGATGGTAGGGCTAGATTTTTGGTGGGCCCATCTTTGGTATTTTCATCATCATGGCGTTAACCCAGGGAAAGAGCTGGTCTCCCCTAAGTATTGATTCACTCGTCGTCTTGCCGAAATTCATGGCCAGTCAGAGCAAAGAGCGTCTCAGACAATTGACGAGTCGCCACCACGGCATAGAACAATCCTAAGATTGCCATCGCGACAAAGCTCAAAAGCAGTATCTGAAACACTTGGTACGTATGCCCCTGAAGACTTTCGGGACCTACGATTACCATTAGTCCGGCTCCCACCAGCGGAACTAAACCCGCTAAAAAATTGATCGGTCGAACTCTCTGCCCCATGGCAAATAATTCTGCTTTCGCCGTCTTTCTTACGTCAGTGCATCCCACCCATAGCTTCGGATAGAGCATTCTCAATCCAAAATAGTGCGTACTGGTAAAGGAATAGGTAGTAGCGATCAACCACGACAGGAAAAATGAAAGTTGGAAATGCCAAAACGCTGCGGATGAAACCGGCGACGAGAAAAAATGGATCATGGTCGGAAACATTAGCGAAGCTATCAGCCAGCCCGCGCTCGTTACGATGGTCACGTACCAGGGGTAACTTAATATTCGCGCTCTTAGTTTTGCTAGCCCATCGATCCCCTCCGCATAAACCTTGTCGGGATGAAGAATAAATCGATAGATAGGACGTTTTTTTAAGGTCAAAAGGGAGATACAAACCGTAAATACGATAGGGTTCCAGATATAAATAATCTTAAAAAAGAAATGCTCTTGAGTCAGACTTAGATGACTCATGATTCGCGATTCATTATAAAAAATATTGACGACACTTCCTATAATCTGCGGAATGAGCACGCAAAGCGCGTAAATATTAATCGGATGTTTTTCCGCCATTCGGTAATAGAACTTCCCCGGCGGGAGTTGTGTCAGAACACTCCGGTATTCCGAACAGGCCGTAAGCCGTTTCGATAAATCCGAAGTCTTTTGGATCCTCTGTTCGGGAACGTCCATGGTACATTCCGAGAGCAAGAGCTTAAGAGAATCCACGGCAAGCTTAGGCTCATCGCCTAACGAAGTGACTTTAAGAACTTCTTTTAAAACTACCCCAAGCGAAAAGATATCGGCGCGGTGATCTAAAGATTCAATCGAATCGGCAGAGTTAAGAAAAGCTTTTTTATGCTCCGCCGACATATAGTTAAGCGTGCCACCCAATACGACAGGTGCGGTTTTGGTATCGATTTGTTGAGTTACCGAAACGTTAAAGTCGGAAAGAAGTGCGCGGCCGTATCCGCTCACTAAAATATTACTGGGTTTTACATCTAGATGAAGGACGCCACGACTATGCGCGAAGCCCAAAGCTCGCGATAACTGATTGCCTAACCACAAAACAGTTTCAAAGGAACCTAGGCTGCTTAGTAAATCTCTCTCTTTAATGGCGCTTCGATCAAAGGACTGCAACTGAGCCGGCATTGCCTCGTCTATCATCTTCAGAATCGATGCCCCAGTCAGAGGCTCCCGGCTTTTCTCGTGCCTCGAAATGATGGCTTCCAGGGTGAGGCCGGGCACAAACTGCATACACAGGTAACGAACATTGCGTTTATCGTCGATACTTTCAGAAAAAACCTGGACGATGTTGGCGTGTTCAAGGTTCGCCATCGTTTGGGCTTCGTGGCCCATGTTGCGCGATACTTTAAGCGCGACGTCTCGACCCAATGAGATCTGTCTGGCGCGATAAACCGTTGCGAAAGCGCCTTCGCCAAGCTTTTCCCGAATTTCGAAATCGGCGATGACTTCGCCGTCCGCTAATAGAGGGATCCCTTCGGAAGTGTCATCCATGACGTTTCCGAACGACAAAAGAGTGTGCGCCGGCTTTTCTAAAAAGTCGGAATCGGGAGCCATGTGCTTTAGAAGTGAGTCGAGTTCCTTTTTCCAGGCGGGATGCTTGTCTTCGATGTTTTTAAGAAACCGGGCACGTTCGTCTACGTCCAATGAGATGGCATCGCCCGCGAGCTCGGATATTTTTTCCCAGTCGTCACTGGAGATGGAGTTCATGGACTATGCTTCTTCCTCGGCACCCGAAAGCTCCCGGTATAACCAGGCTTTCGCTACCGTCCAGTCTCTCTTTACTGTGGCGGGGGACGATTCCAGCGCCACTGCGATCTCTTCAACACTAAGGCCGCCGAAATACCGAAGCTCAACCACTTTGGCTTGGCGGCTATTCAATACAGTAAGTTTTTCGAGCGCCGCATCGATCGCGAGCAAATCGGGAGCCTGCTCCGGAGCATCCCCACTATGAAACTTTTCGTCAAAAGCGACTTCCGTGTGGGACCCTCCCCGCTTCTCCGCTTTTCTAGCTCGGGCGTGGTCGATTAAAATCCGGCGCATCAGTTGAGCGGCAATTCCAAAGAAGTGAGCCCGGTTTTGCCATTGAACCTCTTTTTGGTCGATGAGCCGGAAGTAGGCTTCGTGAACCAGAGCGGTCGGCTGAAGAGTATGGCCAGCGTTTTCCTTACGCATATAGCTTTGGGCAAGCCGCCGTAATTCCGCGTAGATCGTGGGCAATAACTTCTCAAGGGCCTCGGGCTCCCCCTGACTGTAACGTTTTAATATCTGAGTTATATTTCCATCAATCATACGATCCCACCGCTCTCCACCGCTGCGTATATCATGGGCACATAAAAAGGGGTACCCCTTCCCACCCAGCCCATTTTAGCCGCCCTACTCCCGGTGATATAGGATTTCGGGATCTAGATCCTGTAATTTACCGCCGACTTCCTTTTTAGGAAGAGTTCTTCCGATGATTTCGATAATTTCCTTTTTATCCTTCGAGAGAATGAAGTGAATGGGGTCTACCAAAGCGGAGATAATGAGGCTGGTTGGTTTCATTTTAAAATCGACGACCGAGGCCCCTTCTCGAATTGACTCCGAGTCTTTAGCGATTTTGAATCCTACGGTCTCTTTCCTATCAAGAACCGCAAAACGAAACTTTACGGACTCACCTTTCATCAACTCGTCCCAATGCGATGAAATAGCATCGAGAATCGTAGGCCCGATGACCAGTAACTCCGGAACGTCTTCTTCCTCGGTATTTGTTTTCCCCGCTTTGGTGTAAGAAAATTTGAGCTTCCCGTCTTTGACCTCTAGGGTTCCCTCTTCATTGGCTTGCTTGTGATGAACCAGATAGTTAGTCAATTTACCCTCGGTAAAAAAAATCTCTTCGACGGCCAAGTCTTTTCCGTCCAATCCGGTAAATCGACTCGTGGTCGTCTTCGTGGCCCCAGAAATCTGATCCGTACTCGTAAAATAGAAAATGGGCTTGGTATGCTTACTTCCTGCTTCAAAAGCAGTTCCTTTCAAAACGCTGGAATAGACGGACGATGACAGCGTTGTGAGAATCACAAACCATAGCAGATGTTTTTTCATTTCTTGTCTCCCTATAAAAGCGTTCCTTTTTCAACTCTATGCATTAAAGCGGCTTCACTCAATAAATTCTAGGGGGGAAACTAAGCCCCAATTTCCCATCCGCACGCGACCAACGGATGGCCGTTCACCTTAGGTATTCGGCGTGAATTGTGTTTTCTGGCACAAGACCCGTTAAGAATCGATTCGTTAGCGGCGGACTTTTCTCTCGCATAACTCTTTATCAGCGACGTTCGTATTCCATCCGAAATCACCCTCGGGCACCCTATGAATTCAATCACTTAGGAAAGACCCTTGTTAACCGCCTGTAGTCGTAGCCAAAGTCGCCATTTTTGAGGCTACGGAATCCGGCCTCGGTGTTGCAATTTCATAGGCTCACAGGATTGGAGTGCTGAATTCATGTCTGGGGCCACCGCAAAAGCCGCATCTCGAAGGCTGCTAAAGATTCTTGGACTGAGCCTAATGCTCGCCGGGATTTTTTATAGCCCGAGCCTTGTAGCCGAACCCCGCTCCCACACTTCCAATTCTGGCGCGAACACTCCCAGCAGCGAAGCGGATACCGAAAAAGTAAAGGCCCACGCGGACAATTTAAGCAAAGCTTCAGATAAAGGGATTAAAGATATCGCCGAACAGATGAAAAAGGACGGCGTTGACTCCCTTTCTAAAGATCAACTTGAAAAAGCATTCTCCCATTTAGATAGCGACGAAGGAAAAACTAATTTCTCTGAAGAAGACTTAAAAGATTTAAAGGACAAGATCACGGTCGCTTATGAAAAATTTAAAACCAAGACTCCGGATGGCGAAGGTGATGCTAAAGGAGATAGTGCCAAGTCGGGAGATTCCTCGAAATCGCCCGCGACTAGTAGCGCTGCAGGCGCCGAGCGGGACGCTTCTGGAGGAGGCGACGCCGGTGGAGCTGCCTCTAAGCCATATCTCACGCTAGGTTCTGGAGTTCCCTCGATCGGAATCCCGGTCGTAGATAACTTCGTTCAGGCGATGTCCCAAGCCTCTAGAAACCTAGGGCTTCCCAGTTCTCCAGAAGCCCGAAAACTGACTTTGGGGAATTTTGGAACCAGCAAGCTAGAAAAGGCCAACACCCCTGTTACTATCAAAAAGGAAGAACCGATCGTTTCCTCTAATCCTAAAGCGACAACCCCACTCCAAAATAGCACCGGCGGGGGATATCTTGAAGCGCCGGTCTCTTCCAACCTGCCAGTCATCGTCTCTTCACAAGCGGGCCCGGCAAAGGTGGAAGCGCTAGACAGCAATTTCTTTATGGGTAACAAATCGGCAAATTCAGAAGGGAATGCCTTTGCGGCGGCAGAACTTACCCCGTATGCCTCTCCGGTTGTGGTAACTCCGTCGCCAGCTCAAACGAGTTCCACTAACCCACTTCGCCCCTTGGGGGCGACCACGAACGTGAATACTCAGCTGGCGAATGTCGGAGCTTCTGAAGAGATTTTGGGGACGGCGTCAAATTTCGAAAATCCTCTGCCCCTCATAAATTCCGGTTCGAATGAACGCGCCCAAGACCCCTCTGCCGTTCAAGACGCTAAGGAAGAAAAAATTGCAGCTGAGGATAACAGCGCCCGACAATCGCCTGCGACTGGAGCCACTCTTGGCGCCCAAGCGGCCGCTCTCGCGGTGCTAAGTCAAAATTCCGTTGATAAATCTGTCGAGTATTCTGAGCCGAAAGCCTCAGCTCCGGACAGCGTCCCAGCGCAATCTTCTCTTAATATTGCCTCCTCAGAAAACCCCGCTACCAAAGTCCCGGGAGTGCGCGGACCCGACCTTGGTAATATGCTTTCCTTCGCCAACCAAGTACAATAACCAAAACTCGTCGGGGAGGCATAGTGGTCGAGCCACGGCATCAAGATAAATCCATTACTCCTTTTGTCCCTTCAGATTCCAATATTCCTGAGATCACGCTTCAATCGGTAGGCTTGGGAATCATTCTAGGGATTTTGCTGACAGCAGCAAACGCGTACCTCGGCCTTTACATAGGCCTAACCGTTTCCGCTTCCATACCAGCCGCCATTATTTCGATGGCAATCTTAAGAGGTTTGCTTCGCAGAGGAACCATCCTTGAAAATAATATCGTCCAAACGATTAGCGCTTCCGGGGCATCGCTAGCGTCGGGAATCCTATTTACAGTTCCAGCCCTTTTGATTGCTGGAGTTTGGAAAGACATCGCTTTCTGGCCAACCTGCATCATTTGCCTAACGGGTGGGCTTTTAGGGATCTGTTTTATGATTCCTTTGCGAAAGTCCTACATCGTCGAACACCAGGACTTGAAGTATCCCGAGGGAGTCGCGTGTGCCGAAGTGCTAAAGGCCGGTGATGCCGGAGGCCTTAGCGCTAAATGGATTGTGATCGCTATGGCCATGGGTGGCGGAATCAAGGGGCTCACTCGTATCGTAGATCTTTTTCGCGATAAGTTGGAGTGGGCTTGGAGCGGCGCCCGCTCTACTTGGTTTTTTGGATTTGAGACTTCGCCGGCTCTGTTGGGAATCGGATATATCGTCGGCTTAAACGTCAGCGTCGTCATCTTCCTTGGTGCTTCGATCGTTACCTACATCGCGATTCCTTGGTACGGCTGGCGGCATGGGATCCAAGGAGACTCCATAGAGTGGTTTTGGGGCGCTTGGAACCACATGCGCTACTTAGGCGTCGGCGCCATGACGGCCGGAGGACTTTGGTCGCTTTGGCTGATGCGTATAGAAGTGATTCAGGGAGTGAAAGTCGCGACGGCTAAAAAATCGAACGAAGATGAAAAGTTGATCCCTCGAACCGAACGAAACATGAAGCGCCACCACGCCTTTGCTCTCGTTGGTATCTCTGTCGTTCTCGTCTTTTTTCTCTACTATCATCTAATCGGAGCCATAACGATCTCCGCTATCGCCACGATTTGCATGGTAGCGATGTCTTTTATGTTCGTTTCCGTGAGCAGCTACTTGGCCGGACTACTCGGAATGTCTAACTCTCCTATTTCAGGAATCACGCTCTGTGCCCTCCTTGCCACGGGAGGTGTTCTTTTGTTGTTTAAGATCTCAGGCGAACCGGGAATCATCGCGGTACTGGGAGTATCGGGCGTCGTCTGCTGTGCCGCTTCGGCAGCTGGAGATTTGTCACAAGATCTTAAGACCGGTTATTTATTAGGAGCCACTCCCAAAGCGCAGCAATGGATGGAAGTCGTGGGCGTTCTCATACCCGCCTTTTTAATGGGTCCCATCCTCGTAGCGCTTCATCACGCGTATGGAATCGGGACTGGACAACCTGGAGCGCTTGCCGCCCCTCAAGCTAATTTATTTGCGGGCTTGGCTCGAGGTTTAATGGGTGAAGGGGTGCTTCCCTGGCACGTGATCGAAGCTGGCTTTGGCGTCGGGTGCCTAGCCATTCTCGTAGATGCGGCGCTAAAAAGCAGGAACGCTAAATTCCGCCTGCCGGTGATGGCTTTGGCGGTGGGTATGTACTTACCCATTCTTTTGTCGACGACCATGCTGATTGGTGGAGCGATTGCTCCCCGATCAAAGACAAAATCGGATAGTGATGTAGGAATCTTATTCGCTTCGGGGCTCGTGGCGGGTGACGCCATCATGGGAGTGATTGCGGGATTGCTAATCTATGCAACCCACCATGGAATACCCGTTCACCTACCTGATGCAGTGTCGCAGACGACAGTGATGTCGGTGGCGGTCGTGGTGTTGCTAGCTGGGATCATGGTGACGCTATCCCGAAAACGCTAAAGTGCGAGCCGCAGGCTCTTGTATTCGCAATGATGATACGAATGATGGCTGCTGCAGAGTAAAGTGAGATTGTCTGCTGTGTTCAGACCACCGGCCGATACTTCGACTATATGATGAAAATCTAACCAGCGTTTTTGTTCACACCGTCTTCCATCTTCGCTTTGGAAAGAACATCGCCACCCAACGCGTTTCACCACTTGGTGCTTCACCGAGTCAGGAATCACCTGCCTCCCTGGTTTTATGTTTCCTAGGAAAGTAACTTTCCTGGCTCTCTCTCTGCTCTTTTCTCAGGATCTAACTTTTCCCGGCACAGCTTTGCCATATAAGCGACGACCTCATCAAGGCTAGGCTGCCTTTTAAACTTCTGGGCCAGTATCTCCCTAATTACTTTGATGTCGCTTTCCGTCTCCTTGGTAACTTTAACTTTCAGTTCTGAAGCTCGCGCATAGGCCCTAGGATTAACCAAGTTAACCTCACGTTCCAAGTCGGTTTGTTTAAGAGTCTTCGCTTTCTCAATCCATTCGTTCTTATTTTCTGGGGTAATCACCGTCACAATTCTTCTCGCCTGCGAAAGGCTAAGTTCCCCTTGCTGAATCGCCCGATTAATCTCCGGAACTTCATCCGACTTCTCTGCCACTCTCTTGAAGTAATAACTTTGCGCCCGACTTAATTTGAGCCTTTGCTCACAATAATCAAAAATATCTGCGTAGTTTAATTCCGCAAACACTCGCTTCTTTCGCATCTGGATCAAAACTTCCAATAGCTCCGCTTCCGTACGCAAGTATTGCTTCGCCAGTCCCGTTGCTCGTTCGTCTAATTGTTTTGTTTCATTCATAGGGAATTCATAACATGGCTTTTTGGGGCTCCTTTTTTGCGTTGCATTGGCCTACCAGGCTTTACATTGAGTCTTTATCGGAACCAGACCGTTTCATTCCCACCAACGCAACTACGGATCGTTCTTCGCGAAATAACCCAATAAAAAATCCCCTCTGACAGAAAATTCTCGGCTGTTCGATTTTGAGAAGGTAACGCGTCAAGTAAAAAAGGAACTAAACCTGAACAAACGGGCTTAATAATTCGGAAGGAAGGCGAAGCCACATCCCGTTTGGTTCGAGCACGCGGCGACTGGAGATTTTGATTCGGTTTTGCAGTTACCCGTCGCCGCGTGCGGCTCGGTTTAGTTTCCTAGGAAACGCGATCGGGATAAATCCTACGGCCGATCTTTGGGTTAAGGTCTCCCCATAAAAAAACGGGTACCGGTTTCCCAGTACCCGTCCTCATATACCTAAATAATATTTAGTTCGCTGGATTTAGATAGAACGGATAAGCCGTAACTTCCGTTACTACAGGCGCTTCCGGTTTCGGGAATTTCCACGTTTTGACTCGCGATACGATACAACCGTCGAGTCCGCCATCGCCTAGCGTGCTCTCTCGGACAGACGCGGATATCACGTCTCCCTGAGCTGAGATGCTAAACGCGATCGAAACTTTTCCTCGCAAGTTCGGATTGCGCTGGAGAGCCGCATCGTAACAAGCTCGGATTTCCGATCGATGCCGTTGCACTACGGCATTGATGACGTCTTTGGGAAGTCCTGAGAGTACCTGCACGTTCTCAGAGACGATGCTGATAGCAGATTCGCCTTTGATACCGAGCCGACCCGGACCAGAAATTCCTTCGCCGATGCCGTCGCCGTGATAGCCACGACCTAGACCTTTGGTGGAAGGACCATCGATACCGACGGTTTTACCGCCGCCACCGACATCCACTCCCTTAAGTCCTTTGCCGCCAGCGCCGCCCACTTCTTCAATGGACTTGCCTCTGAGACCGCTTACCGCGTGTCCGAAATCATCGAAGCCACCAGGACCGTCCGGTCCAGTGCCTTTATCAATGAGGGCCTGTAAGTCTTTTTGGATTCCACCCGCTGACAACGCCTTTAAGAGACCGACAGATTTGGCTTTCTTCTGGTCGACCATCTTACGTTGCGCTTCCGTCGGAGCCGGTTTCGCTTTTGGCGCGGCTACGACTGGTTTTTCCTTCGGAGTCGATTTGGGCAGAATCGCTTGCGGCACTTCTTTTTTATCCGCTAGCTCAGGTTTCCCAAGTTTTCCTTCGGGACCCATGGGCCTTCCGCCTTCACCTGCGACCGAGCCACCCTGTTTGTCCGCTTCACCTGGAGCGACAATGCCGCTCTTAGAAGCTGGAGGGATCTTAGGACGAGGTTTGATTACAATCTTGGCAAACCGCTCTGGAATCATTTCAATCGTCACTGGCTTTGGCTTCGGCAAGAAATTTACGCCGACAAAAAAGAGCGCCAAGAAAAGAAACGATCCTACCGCCGTTCGCATTAAGAGCGGATCTTTATCAAAGAAAGCCGCAGGCAAGATGCGAGGAGCCGGTTTTACATAAAGAATAAAGAAGCTGACCGTTCCGATATTCAGCTTCGCGAAATCGTCTTGTTTAAGGCCCAAGACAAAGTATTCCCCGTGCTTCTTGATGAACTTTTCTTCTTTGAGTTCTTTGATGGAGTAAATTTTGTCGCGTGCGCGAATCGTACCAGTCATGTCGCCGGTGAAAGCGAGATAGGCCGTTCCGTCTTCCTCAATCGTAACGAGAGGAAACTCGTCGGGGATACCGACATTCGGAATAATATATTGATTGCGAGGACTTTCTCCAACGCATAGGACCGTGGGGTCTACGTAGTTGGAGACATCAAGAATATGGTCGCCCCAGAGAGCCGTGACTTCTAATTCACGAGCATGGCTTGGCGCTTCAAAAGCTTTTTCGAGTTCTTCCGGGAGGATGTCATCATCTGACCGGCGAGCACGGCGTTCTTCGATTCGACGTTCGAGGCTGGTAATGTCGAAAACTCGACGTTCCCCGCGACGACGTTGACCGACTCGTTGTTCATCTTCAAGCGGAGTTCTACGATCACTTCCCGCACGACGTTCTTCTTCAAGTTCAGCGGCGGTTTTCTTTTTCTTCTTTTCGACCTTATGATCAACTTTGGGAGCGTCAGGAGTCTTTTCGTCCGTACGACGTTCACCGACTCGTTGGTCGATTCTACGATCGCCATCACGACGTTCGTCTAAACGTTTTTCGTCAGGGAAAGCATCATTTTTGCGGCGGTCTGCACCACGTTTGTGGCCGTCACCAGGACCGTCCAAGGTAGAACGATCGATATCAACTAAAGTCTCTCCGCTATCTACAACCTTGGCAGGCGCGGCTTTTCCGGTCGAAGAAACATTGCCAGAACCTTTTTGAACAACCAATTCGGCATAACCAATGCGAATCTTGTCGCCTGGCTTAATTCGAGTTTCAACTACTTTTTCGCCGTTTACAAAAGTTCCGTGAGTACTGGCTAAGTCGGTTAGAAGAATGCTGTCACCGCGCACTTCGATGAGTGCATGAATTCGAGAGACTCGTGGGTCGTCAATTCGAAGATCGGCCGACAAAATTCTGCCGAGCACTATCTTCTCTTTTACGAATTCACTGGTGTGCGCTACTTCGCCCGACGGACCTAGAACGTCCAATCGTATCGGAGTAGTCGTGGTAGCTTTAGCTTCCATCGCTTCGCCCTAAGATTAAAAGATTTGAATTAACGCTTTGATGCCTACTCCGGAACAGCCGGAATAGAACTATTTGAGCTGACGAGAGGAATCGATCACTTCCGCATCAAAGTTTTCTCTGATGCGAATGATGCTCTTTCCCTTCACGTCTTTGATGTTCGAGATGTAAGACCCCGAGGGCTTGTTATACAACCCCTCGATGCTGGCTCCTTCAAAGTCGTAGCTGGTCTTCTTTTTGTATTTGACGGTAGTTCCATCCGAGCGTTTTTCCGTAACGAAGTCACCTTCGCTACCGGTCGAACCCGAGGTCGGAACTTTCGGTGCTGATGGCGGAACCGCTTTGGGCTTATCTGCAAATACAGACACGCTCATCATGATCCCGGAGGCGAGAACTAGTTTTGTGAAAACTTTGTTGTTCATGTTCTCTCCTCTCTTATGATGGACAAAAAGAATAACCTTCCAAGTGTCTTATCGCCAACTTTGTATAATTTCCTGAGCCTTAGCCGTCTCTTTTCCACCACTTTGTACGTAGCGGAGCATCATTTGGGAGGCTTCTTCTTTGCGACTTAGTCGATTTCCCAACAGCATCGCATCGTTATAAAGGACCGAGCGGGCTCCCGCGTGGTTTCCCATATACGCCGCGTAAGTCGAATTTGCCTCTTCGAACTTGCCTTGGCCTTCCAATGCTACGCCAAGCCCCAAAGAAGCATCTTCAAAGTCCTCGTCTAAAGAGCGGGCCTTGATGAAAACCTGCTCTGCGGCTGACCAGCTGCGGCTTTGAAGATAAAGCGCTCCCAAGTTCACAAAGGGGGCTGCCGTGGCAGGTTGAGCCTTCGTCGCTTTTTCGAAATAGTCGATGGCCACTGGACGATTCTTATCCTGGAGAGCGATCATCCCTAAGTCATTTAGGAGCAAGGAACGCCAGGGGAAGTCCTGCTCTTTTTCGAGCTCGTGGAAAAAATAAGTCGCTAACTCTTTCTTTTGGACTCGCCAATAATGCACCGCCAAGAGAAACACCCCGCGTTTGTCCTTGGGGTAAGTCTCCATGAAGGCCCGAATCTTCTTTAAGGCGTCTGGATGGCGCCCGTCAGCGTCGAGTAGCGAAACATACTCTAAGTATTCGTCGGGCTGAGCGACAGTCGGTGGCTTGCCTTCCAGCTGCGCTAAACGCGAATCAGCGACCGCTCTATCGACCTTGTAGTCCGACTGGTAATCGCCGTCATACCAAGCCAAATAGCGAGCCGCCCCTTCACCCGAGTTTTGCGCGACTTGGGTATCAGCACAACCCGTCACTAGGAAAGAGGAGACAGAAAGGGTAAATAACGACGAGAGTAGAAAGAATTTCATTTTTTAGCCACCTCGCCCGTCCAGCGGGTCGTCCAATAAGAAGGTTGCGGAAAGAGTCCCTTCGGATCCGGAATCGTGACAGCCTTGAGAGCGACCACAGGCTTGTCCGTCGGCTTACCCGACTTGTCGGCTACCGTAGGAAGCGGAGTTGCCGCTTCCAATTGCGCCAATCGATCCCTGCATTTTACGGAGTATTCGTTGGCTACGTAAAACTGGGCCGCTTTCGCAGTGCAAGATTTCAAGAAATCCTGAGCTTTGGCTTGAAGCGGCTTTACCAGTTTATCGTCGAGGACTTTAAGTTGTTTATCCAACTCCTCCCGATCGGCCCCTTTATACTTCGCCGGAACTTTTAAATTATGAAACGCTTGGCCAAAGTTTTCGAAAGCATCACTCTTTTCGTAAAGAGCGGCAACGCCCCAATCAGGAACGCCCACTTCAACCACGGCATCGTAATCCTTAGCAAGCTTCGTCAAAAGTTTTTGCTTACGTTTCAACAAATACATTAGATCTTCGGGCGGGAATTTAAGCGCTACCTTTTCATATTTTTCTCGCTCGCCCGCCAAAGCCTTAAACTTAGATTCTGCGACGAACTGAACCGCGCCGGTCGATTTCCAACCTTTGTGACTGTCGTAGAAGAAACGCATCTCTTTCAAGATTGCTTCTCGTTCGCCAATCTTATTTCCCTTTTCGTATTGCTTCGCCAATTGCCCCAAATACTCCATTTTTTCTTCTGGAGATTTAGCATCTCTTTGGAGTCGACGATAAATGACGTTCATCTTCTCCCAGTTATGCTCTTTGGCGTAGATTTTGGCCTGGCTGATGGCAATCGATTTCTTCTCATCCGCAGTAACATCTTTGCTCTTTAGATATTCTTCGTAAAGAGAGAGTGCTTGGGTATTCTTTTCCAAGAGCTCCGCAAAGACCGCTGAATTATAGAGAGCTTTTCTCGATTCCTTATCCGTCGGGAAACGCGTGTGGAAATCCGCGTATAACTTTTGAGCTTGTTCAAAGTCATAATTCTTCTCTGAAGTTCGAGCCAAAGTTAATAGGAATCGTTTCGTGTAATCCGATTTCGGGAACTTCGCGATAAAAAGCTTGGAAGCGTCTGCCATTTTCTCGGTATTGTTGGCTTTTTCATAGCTCACGAAAGCGTTATATAGCGCCTTTTCAGCTAATGGAGAATTGGGGTTATTCTTGTAGAAGTTGAAGTAGGTTTCTCCCGCTTCCGCCCATTTATTCTGCGTCTCTAAGCCTTCAATGCTCTTGAATCCGATCTCATTACTAATGTGCGCCATGTCGGTTTTGAATTGAGAATCTCCCAATCCATCCATCTTGGCAAAGAGCTGAGCATTCGTATTCAACGCTACGTAGTCTTTCTTGATGTTATAGATATCAAGAACGATGTTCGCGGCCGTTGTAGCACTTCGATGACGAGGGTACTTAGTGACGATCTCGCGGAACACGGCCTGAGACTCATCAAAGTGATGGTAGCGATAGTAAATGGAAGCAATGCGAAATCGAACATCGACCACCCGACTGCCTTGGGGATATTCCGTCATGTAGAAGTTGGCGACTTCGATGAATCGCTTTTCGTCATTGGGAATTTCTTGGGGAGTCGTGTCGATTTTTTTCTGCTCTTCCTTAGAAAATCGCTCTAAGTTGTCGTGCTTGGCCGTCAAGCGATCTAAGGATAAAAGGGCATTGTAGGTCGCTTCATCCGCCAACTTATCCTTCGGAGCCGTTTTCGCTGCGATCATGTAGGCTTCAGAGGCGTCGATCCATTTCGCCTGCGCAAAAAGGATTTCCCCTCGATAAAAAGCTACTTTTTTACGGTCCGGGAAATTGGGGAAGTTAGTGAGTAGCGACTGATAGATCTCTAAAGCATAACGATAGGAATTCTTATTCGAACTCTTTTGACCGGAGTTATGGAAGAAGAAGCCTTCGCGAGCCGCTTCCACCGCGAGGTCGTTCATCGCTGCTTTGGCATCAGCCACTTTGTTCTCAGGAATCTTTTTAAACCAATCAGAGCTTGGATTGTACTTACCCAAATTCGCAACCATCGCGGTAACGGCCTTTTCACCGTTGCCTAAACGAGAGAGCGATTCGTTCATTCCCAAAGCGAGTCTTGGCGCATCAGGAGAATCGGGGAATTGTTCTAGCAACTTCTCGTAAGCCCGAGTGGCGTCTTGGTCACGCGCTTTGGACCGAAGGATATCGGCGATGAGCTTTAAATTTTCCATCGCCTTGTCGCGACCCACATGGTCGTTGAAGTAG
>JBBQIT010000002.1:0-30338 GCA_038325205.1 Bdellovibrionota bacterium | reverse complement strand
AATTGGGAAAAGTGTATTCCGCTTGGTAGCACCAAATGCTTCGCCCCTGGGGTGTTTCATGCGAGTTCTGGTGGGCATATGGCTTGCACAGATGCCTGCCTTGGGAGAGTTTGCGGTGAGAATGACCTTCTTAAAAATTGCTTCAGTTTTTGTGATAACTGGTTTGCTCGTAGTGGCTTGCGGTGGCGCGAGTGGCCCTGGCGGACCTTCTGCCGGCGAGACTTGTGATGCAGGCGTTAAAGTCAGTGGCGGAGCTGAGATTGTCCTCGCTAACAACAACTACAATTTCTCCAAGACCACAGTCATGATTACTCATGACAGTAGTGGACAAAAGTACATTCGTTTTTTGACCTCTTCCTGTACTGTTGGAACTGGCCAAGGAGTTCCTGCTCCTACTTTCTCTGCTACCGTTGATGCCGCAGGGATCATCTACTACGGCGACAAAAAGATCGGAGAGATCGAGAATTACGGCTCCGGGCCCGTTCTCGTAGAGCTATTTTCCGGTCCCTTTGCCGGCTATGTTCCTGACGTTCAAGGCGGAAGACTCGTCGGCTTTAAATAAATTCCTTTTCCAAATCGCAATAGACAAAAAAAGAGAGTGACGCCTCCCTCAAGGCGCCACTCCTCCTTTCTTATTCTCTAGTTTGTTTAGCAAAAACTCACTCCCATCAGGCATCTCGGTGGTCGCATTCCAAAATTCCGGAACGGTGAGTGAGTTCCTACCAAATTAGCGTCTCCAAATCCCCGCGTAGAGACGCTTTCCAGCCCCCATATAGCTAGTGATGTGAGTCGCGTGATATCCAAGGCGGGCCTTGGATTCATTCTCGTTAAAGAAGTTCTGCTCGGTTAAACCGTGCATCGCCGCGTACGTTCCTTGATTTGCTTCGGCCGTCCAGATCGCGGAGAAGCGAGGAGTACCATTCACTTCGTACGCGCTGAGATATAAGAGACCCCGGCCCGCCGCTTTTTGGTTATTGAACTCCGTCTGGTAATCTTCCGGAGTAAAGCCGTTTCTGGCTACATAACCATTCGTCGGAAGATCGTTGTAGACCGCTGAGTAGTAGTCGACTCCGTTTAAGTTCGCGACGGTGATAGCGTAAGGATGATAGTGCTGGGTCGCGAAGCTATTGAAGTTCGCTTGATGAACCGCTTGGCTTACCAAATGATAGGCCTTCCAATGTCCACCGGTCGGCGGCCCAAAGATCGCAGCGATCAACACTTTTCCATCCGCCGTATAGTTGGAGATGTCTAAGAGTTGTAAGCCGTGAGAGGTCGCGTTGTTGAAATCGCTTTGGAACTGGGCTCCATCACGATTGTGGACCGCGATAAAACCTTCCGAGCCACGAGTAAATACAGCGCTCAGCAAAGGACCATCGTGAGGACCGGTCGCTCCGCTGACACTGACTGGATGATACGTATCATTCGTCAACGAATTGAAATTCTGTTGATACGTCTGTGAGTAAGCCCCTTGGACGACCGCATCTTGATTGGCGATGATCGCAAAATGGTGGGTCCGGACCAAGTTATGGTTTAGCCGCACTTCAACTGTCCAGTCGGAGCTGAAATCTCCGGAGGTAGGTAAGGAAGTCCACCACCGCGGCCAAGAATGCCGACCCGCTGTCGTGTAAGTGAGCGGGGAGAACTGAACGTAGACCGAGTTATCCGGCTTACGAATCAGGACATCCAAGACATCTCCCGAGCTGCCGCCTGCGACCGACAATCCAATACCGATTCGACCTCCCGCGCCAATCGTTGCGATATTGTGAGAAGGATCTTTCATCAAAGTATCGTCGTTATCTGCAGGACTTTCAGGAAAGCCACCTTTTCGAACCGACATATCCATCAATTTGAAGGTGGTGTCGTAAGCGGGAGCGCTGTAGACCATGTTGTTTAAAAAAGGATCTACTGCGTTGCCGTTACAATCATGCGTTTCAAAATGCAGATGAGTTACGGTAGAGCAACCCGAGCTTCCCACATAACCCAAGGCTTGGCCCTCGGCTACGTTGTCGCCTACCTTAACCAGAAGTCCATCTTGCATAAGATGTCCGTAGAAGGTGGTAAAACCGTTCGCGTGTTTCACGGCCACATGATTCCACTGAGCGCAATTGCCGGGATTATGCATATTCCGATCGAAAAGATTAGCTTGCACCTCGGTTACCGTACCTGGAGCCGCTGCACGAGCGATAGTCATGGCGTCCATGTAGCGAAAGTTGGGGAGATCGATATCGATGCCCTGATGGCCATTGTAAGTTTTGGCAGCATTCCCCATGTTGCCTTTGTAGTCCTTCAATCCCGGACCGGAGTCTAGATCGACGTAGTTGTTAATAACCCAATCAACCCCGTCGACGCCCGATAAGGGCCAATGCAAAGAAAGTTCTGATGTTTGGCAATTGGCGAAGAGAGCTGTGCAAACGAGCGCTGCTCCGCCAACTATCGTTGAATAGATAGTTTTCATATTTCCCCTATTTTTATTGTTTGCGACCTAATTGCTTCTTATAGCAAAGGTGATGCCGAACTTCATGCGGCTCGATCGACGCACGGAGGCGGGGGTGATCGATTTTGAGTTGTAAAAATTACGGACACGGTGTCGAAAAGGTGGACCAAAAGGTATCCACCCTATGTCAGATTGGAACCAAAAATATTTGTTTTCGTGATAGTGGATAGTGGCGAAGGTTAGTTCGCAACTTTCAGTTTAACTCCGGAATAGGAGTTACCCTCATGATGTAGTTCGCAGATAAAACCTAGTTCGGGAGTCAATTTCTCGCAGACACTTCGCCATTGCATGGCTTCGTGATAGCGGAGGTGGCCGTGCAAAAAACCCAGGGCGTGGGGAGACGGCTTTCTCATTACCCTCCATATCTCTCTTAAGAAGCCGCTTCTTGCTTCCGGAGTGGGGGCTATTCCAGCGCAGCATGCTTCGTTACTTTGGTCTTCGCCACAGTGGCAAAGCCCGGCATTCATGTACACCAGTTCAAAGCTATTATCTGGATAGGGAATCGGCTCGGTTAAATCGATGATTTGGACGTTTAGGTTTTTAAGATCACTTAAATCCCGGGCGTACCGGTCGAACGCTTTGAGCTCTTCTTGTCGGTAGGGCTTTGCCGGAGGCTGGAGAAGGTAAAGATCCGACCCCACGATCGGTACGTGCGGGTAAGCTCTAGCGACCTTTCGAGGTTCTAAAACATCTTCCCCGGCGGCGAGCATCAAGATCGAATCAAATCCCGCAAAACTAGAAAGAAAGTTTTTTTCGTTATGCCAGTGACGGCCAAAGGGGCCTGGTTTGGGACGGACATTTGCCTCCCTCGAGTGGTCTCCGACTTGGTCGCCACAAGCGAAGAGGGCAGGGCTTCCCAAAGAAAGGCAAAAGCATATCGCTAAAATTCTATGGATAAAGGTCTCCAGAAAGGGGACCTTATATCGAACTCCTAAAATGGCCACAAGGTGAAAGTTAGACTTTGATCGCTAATCGGGATTCGATTTCATTGAGCAGTTACTATGGTTAACTTATTAATATCATTATTCTAAAATAGAAGCTGGAAGTTCGTTGATCTGTTTTGAGAGAGTGCTTCACGGATTGATCTTACAAAAATATCTCGTCGACACGACACGCCTCGTTGCTTGTAATCCCGCGGATCCTAAAGTACTCTCTTCCTCTATTTCACGCTCGGGGCGTGGCGCAGTTGGTGTAGCGCGCTTGCTTGGGGTGCAAGAGGTCGTGGGTTCAAGTCCCGCCGCCCCGATTTTCTAACTCTCGAACATCACTAAGGAAAAAAAACTTAGTGATTTTTTTTTGCCCGAAATTCTCCTCGCCGTGGAAATTCCTTGGAAAGTCTCACTGAGCATTCCCGGGAAACAGTTGGAGAACCCCTGCAACTTTAGACAATCGATCGCCTCGATCATGCACATACCGATCGGTCGTTTTGCTATCCTGGTGAGCAAAGAGAATCCGGAGATCGTCCCGACTCGCCCCCGCCTCCATCCAGACCTCGGAACTTGAGTGCCGAAGCCCGTGGGTTGCTATCAAACCAACTCCAGCCTGCTTACAGAACCCCATTAGAACCCGTCGGTAGTTGGAATAATCGAGCATTCTCCACCCTGGAGGCGTTGCAACCAAATCCGCGGTCGCAGTTAGCTTAAGATTCTCAAGCTTCGTAACAAGCTCCCGAGGAATGCGGTGCGAATGCTGCCGACGACCTTTTGGGTAGTCCCGCGTGACACTCTCCGCCTTTGAATAACTCCGACGAACGTGGAGAACCTGCCGATCGAGATCGATATCTTCCCAACGCAGCGCCTGAATTTCGCCGACTCTCAAACCCATATAGGCCCCGAGCCACACGGCGATCTCATAAGGCGAATCCTGAACATGCAAAAGCAATCTTCGTACCTCCGCCACGGCCAAAAACCGAGCCTCCTTCTGCGGCAGTCTCGGTTTAAAAGACCGATGAACCGGATTGATGTGCAAGAGATGGAAGATCTCAATCGCATCGCTGAACGCCTTCCTCATCAAGTTGTAAATATGAAGTCGAGTCTGTTCAGAACGCCTTTTCTCAGCCAAGAGATTCAGTACGCGTGCGATGTGCTGAGGCGTTACCGATGCCAGCGGTATCCGTCCCAGTACCTCACGAATATGATCTCGATAGAAATGTAGCTGCGAAGTTCTCCACCCACTCGTTGCCTGATTCCGTCGAGTTTCAAACCACTCCACGAAATATTCATCAAAGGTGATGGACTTCGCTCGATTGGTGACCTGAACGCCAGAGTGTTTCTGTTTCTTTAGATCGGTTTCATAGACCTCGGCATCTCTTCTCGCGAGAAATACCTTGGTAATCCACCGTCCATCGATTCCGATCACCTTTACCTGGTGTTTACCATTCCGCAGTTTTGTTATTGCCATAGTCTTATCCTTTCGCGGGATAAGACCCGGCTGCTTCTTCATCACGAATTTTCAATGAACGATGGCCTTTTCGACCTACCGCTTGATTTTGTAGCAACATATCCGACTGAAAACAAGACGGGACACGGTCCTCGGTCCTCGCTTTGAAGTGCTCAATGACCACTTCAGGCTGAAATCTAAGATGACGCTCTAGCCTAATGTACGGGATCTTACCGAGACTTACCCAGCGATAGAGGCTCTTGGGGGATACCCCCAATTCCCTAGCCATGGCATGAATGGTTAAAAGTTCCATGTTTTTATCTTTCCATCTCTCCGCGGACGGAGACTTAAGTGAGCTCAAGGATCTGCGAGGATTGAAAAGGCAAATGGGCCCGGCGATTTTTCTGAAGGGCTGAGAGGTACGGATAAGGAATATTACGGAGACTCAGTGAGTCAGCTCGAAAGTTCAGAGAGAGTTGCCCCGGCGCGAAGGTAGATCACGTCTCCGAATACTCCACGACCGGCGCAATCATTCCTTCGCCGATGTCGTAGGTCCAGAGATTTCCAACCCTGAGGTTCCGAGCGAACTGACCAAGACCATCGGAAGCATTTCGTTGCAGAACGAGGACAGGGATATCAGCCCTTGATCGATGAGGCTCCGCGCTTACCGGAAGCTTACCTTCTACTTTGATGGGATTCAGATATCCCCTAAAATTATTCGGATATAGAGTCTGAAGATAGTTTGGAAGTTCAACGACTACCTTCCCCTCTTCGTCTGGAACGGTTTTGAACCGGCTTAAGGATTCGGGTCTCTTCAATTCGACCAAATCGCAGATAAGATCGATGCATAGATAGGCCCTCCCTCCGGGTTTTAGTTTCGCGTGGTATAAGTTGAGTAGATTGATCCGATCCGAGGAATAGGTGAGTGCATCCATAAAGTCTATGATCAAATCAAAGCTGCCATCCGAAACGCACGGGACGAATTGCTGCACTAGCCCCTGCACCAGTTCGACTCTGCCCGGTGGGCGGTGTCGATCCCCATTGATGCTCTTAATAAGAAGATCGATAAACGTGAAAATTTCTGTCATCACTTGTTCTTCGGTGAATTGCGGTTTTACCCGCCACCGCTCCATCACGATTGGAAAACGGGTGAATCGTTTTGGGGGGTAGATCGATTTTGGGAACGGAATCCTAAATGCCGAGGCGAGGCGGTTCAGTACGTTAATCGGAATGTTTGAAATCGATTCGAATTCTCTTTTTTCATCGTCGTAAAGGGAGGTCTTTAAGACCGCACCGAGATCGGTCAGTTGAACCGATAACTCCTTATAGAAGTTTTGGGCATTGATGCTAAGGACATCGTGGCCTAGGTTTGCGAGTTCAATTCCATAGATTGAGTATCCTCCACCTGGTAACAGAATATCGCTACGGGGTTTAAGTTGACTCGTAAACCGACTAAACTCTGGTCCCAATGCGTAGTTAATCTCTTCAAGACAACGCCAGTTGGTTCCTTGGTATTTTTCGGCAGGAACAAACGCATTGTGAAGGAAGGTTCCCGAATTGCGGCCCCGGTTAACGATTTTGAGCTCACGTGCGGGATTGGGTAGCACGGTAGGTACTCCTTCTAAAGCGCGTGATCGGTACAAAACGAGCGAGGATCTTTGGCACGAGCCTTACTCCTAGTCTAGAACAGCGCTCCCGTATTTCAGAGTTTTCAAAATGGGTGGTGACCAAAACCGATTGCTTTTCAATGCCGAGGCTTTCGATAACGTCTAATCCCGTCTTTGGCTGTCCCCGAAGTTCGTAGTCGCAAAGATAGAGCGTGTGTCCGAGACTGCCTGCATTTTTGCGGTGCCAATCTTCACACTCTGAAGCGGAAAGTAGGTGGACGAGTTCAACGTTGGAGGATCTTAGATCGGCCAATCTAAAGCGTTCGTCCCAAAGGTGGTGAATCGAAGGATCGTCGTCGAGGATAACGACCGTTGAATTCGGAGTTATCTGAAGCTCCGGCACAAACCATTCGGGGATTGCGGCTTTGACAAGCACGGCGTCGATAGTCGTTCCCTTGCCAGGCGTCGAGCTGATGGTGAAAGAGCCCCCGGCCTCTTCCACGGCTGATTTCGCGTAGTAGATCCCTAGTCCCGAACCCTTCTCTTTTCCGAACGTTCGGCCCTTCTTACCCAACTCCTTCAAGACCTCCTCGGAGATTCCGCTCCCGTTGTCTTTAACGGTGATTCTAACTTTATCGCTAGCGTGGGAATGCAGGGTGACTTTCACTTCACCGCCTTGATCCATCGATTCGACGGCGTTGTCGATGACGTTGGAGAGGTTCCGTTTAAAGATCTGGGGGCTTACCGTGGAAAAAAGACCGTAAGCATCACCATCCAGATCATATGTGATCCTGACGTTCGCTCTGTTCTTATATTGAATGCGCTTCTCGCTGATGATGGGATCGATAAGGGAGATGAGAAGGGAGTTCACACGATGGATCGTTGGCTTTTCTCCTGTGAGCTCCGGGTCCCCGGCACCGATAGATTCGCTCTCCGTTTCCTTGAACTGGGTTAGGAGGCTATTAGCCACATCAATAACGCGGGTAACGCAACCTTTCATGATGGTGCGGGTCTCGTCCGGCAACTGGTCGAAAGTTTCTAGGAATAACTCCAGTGCAGACAGCGGCGATCGAATATCGTGTGCCACCTGTTGTGCCTGCGCGGTCAGGGCGGCATGTTGCTCCGCGCGGACGGAGGCAATGGCGAGCTCCTTCGACTTTAGGCTGTACTTCCCTACGCTATCGCTGAATTTAGAGAACGATTCGGATAGCCACTGGAGATCGCTAATGGGGTGGTTTTTAAATTCGAACTTCGCAACCCTCCCCTTCTCCAAGTCGTAGGCGGCTTCCTTGATCCCACCCAAAATCGTCTCGAATCGTTTTACAAAGCCGACTTCTAGAAAAAAATACATCAGGCATAGAAGGAATAGGACGCAGATGATGCCCGAATAGAGAAGATTGGTTCGCAGTCTCGAATCGATTCCCTCGATCCAACTCCAATCGAGCGACACGTTGGCCTTAAGTGTTTTTGACGGAAACTGAGCGATATCGATCACTGTGACTTCGCTCGGTTTTGCGGTCGTTGTGGATGGCTTTCTCGCGTCTCCGTCGGCAACCACAAACGTGACATCACTCGCGGTAAGCCGTGAGAGTTCCTTTTCAAAATCTCCAGTTAGGTAATAGCCGATGACTAAGATGCCGTGTTCACGATGTTTTAGGCAGAACGAGGCGAGTAGAATCTTTCCGTCCATTTTTACGACGCCGAAGCCTTCGTCATCGAGTGTCTTCTCGACGCCAATCCCGCTCCCGAATCTTTTTTCGTTTCCGAAGGCCGAGGTTCCGTTGGGGAGGATGTAGTCCACAAAATCGAACCGTCCCAACTCCTTCATCTCCTGAAGTGTTTGCCTAAGCCGTCCATTGCGAATCGCTGGGGTGACTTTTTTGTCCGCCGCAATGAGCCTCTTAAAATTAGTTAAGATCTCTCGCTTGGAACGGATAGCTGATCGTACGGTTTCAGCGGCCTGTCCAACCTCTTTAGCACCTAGCTCCCTAAAACCACGGTCAAGAATTCGACGTGTCTGGTAGGAGATGAGACACAAGATAAGGATGACCAAACACCCCGAAGTAAGGCCTATATAGGTTCTAAGACGCATCTAAAGGGCCTTCCTGGATGTCTGAGTTATGATCCCGTATCGCTTTAATTCCCTTCGAAACGTAGTGAACGGAATGTGGAGAGTCTTCGCGGCCTCTCTTAATGAAGAAGACGACTCAAGCGCCTCTAAAATTCGCCGCTTAGTAAGGGCTTCGATCTCTTGGCCTAGCGGAGGGGCGGTAACGGCAGCGCGACCCTCGTTGTGTTCCTTTAAGATTCGTTTCAGTTCCTCGGGAGTCACGATTTCATTACTGCTTCTTGCGAGAACCAGTGTCGCTACGTTCTCGACCTCTCGTCCATTTCCAGGCCAAGAGAGTCTTTCGAGAATTTCGATCGCACCGCGAGTAAATGATTTCGTAGCACCTCGCGACTGGTTGAAAACCTCGGTCGCGTTAAGGACGATGGGCTCAATGTCAGAAGGCCGCGCGCTAATCGGGGGAAGGTAGAGGGATATCACATTAAGTCGATAGTAGAGATCGGCGCGGAAACGCTTTTGTAAAATTGCTTCTTCTAGATTGACGTTGGTAGCCGCAATAATTCGCGTATCGACCCGGATATCGTCATTTGATCCGACTGGTCGAATTACCTTCGATTGAATGGCCTTTAGTAACTTTACCTGGGTTGATAAATCGGCGTCACCGATTTCATCTAAAAAGAAAGTTCCATGGTTTGCTCGAAGAAAGAGGCCGGGCTTTTTCTTGTCAGCTCCGGTAAATGCCCCCTTCTCGTGGCCAAAAAGCTCGCTTTCGACGAGATTTTGGGGAATCGCGGCACAGTTAATCTCGACAAACTCACCCAGGTGACGGGAGCTGGCCTTGTGTATGGCTTGGGCAATCATCTGTTTTCCCGTCCCACACTCGCCGCGGATTAGAATATTTGCTTGGTCATCGATGCTTCCGTCCAGAATTCGTCGGGCGATGTCAGCAAGCTGGTGAGAACGTCCCGCCATTCCGATTTGGGAAATTAGCTTTTCATTTTCGGATACGTTCGTACGCTTAGAGGTTGGTAAAAACCTGTCTTCGTATTGCTTACAAAAAAATCGAACGTTTTCTAAGAAATAGTCGGCACCTTTCGCCTTCTGTATAAAAAAGGTTGCCCCCGCTCGGATCGGAAGAGTCGCCGCATCCTGCTCTTTGTCGCCTGAGTGAATGAGGATATAGAGATCGCGTGTGATCGATAGGATCTCTTCGGCGGTTTGGATGCCGTCCTTCCCGCTCATGTGATAATCGAGAATGATGACTCCGTATTGGCGGGGGTTTGAGCGGACTTTGGCGATACCTAGGTCCCCATTTTCTGCTGTATCAACGACAAAGCCGTGTTTCTCGAGCAGCGTTTTCATCGCCACAAGCATGGCTCTGTCGTCGTCGATCAGAAGCAGTTTGTACGGCACTTGATTCCTCCTACGGAAGCCATTTCCTCGCTCCCCTCAGTACTTAATAGAGCAAGCTTTGTGCCACTATGCGTTAAGATCCGAATCTGGACACGACTGGCGGGTAAGTCGCAGGAAAGATGGGAAAATCGAAGTCCAGTCCACGGCAAAAACGACTGGAAATGCCGACGATGTTAAGCCCCTCAGTGAGCCGAATCGGCGCAGCTAATCGTTTTGCACACGAGCCGAATTGGACTTAATTCTTTGATTTTCCACACGAGATCTGGAGACTTTCAGAGGTGGACCAAATCGGCTCACAGAGGAACGTTTTTTGCCGCTTGAAGTGACGCTAATGCCTTGAGCTTCTTTAGGTTTCCCTGCAGCGCCGGATTCTGTGACCGCATCGGCTCAACTGGTCGGTGAGCCACCCAGTGAGCGGGTGAACCGCTTTGGCTCGCACCTAACCTCGTCACTCACCTCATGATTCCAAAACTTGTGAGCCTCATCGGCTCAACCCCCATTTTCTTCGGGCCGAAAATCCAAAGACTTTTCGCGGCGAAAAGCAAATCGATTTAACTCGTTGCGTTATCCGTTCATCAACTGGCACGAAATCGCCGGTTTCTTGCAATGAATAGGAGTGTGGGGGCCAAAGGAAGAGAACAAAACAAGAAGGGGAAGATATGTGTATTTCCAGATGCAGTCGATGCGGCTCTTTCAGTTACGAAAACCTCAGAACCCACGGACATTGCGTAAATTGCTGTTACAGCAAAGACGCGGACGAAGAAGAGTCTTCTCTCTCGACGTTATCGTGGGCCGTTAAGCTTGCGGACGAGTGGGATAAGAAACCAAAGTTAAAAATCCAGGCTTTACGTCTTCCATTCCGACTCCCGAAAGTTCTTCTGGCGCAAGCCTCCAGTGCCGCTCTCAAAACAGAAGCGAGGTGGGCGCTATGAACTCAACGATGTCAGAGATCGATCGATTCACGGAATGCGATCAACTGGTAGTCCGCCAGGCGATGGCCTTTCTCGCCAAGCGCGAACTCGAAGTCGTCGTTCTTCACTATTGGGAAGGGCTATCCGAAACGGAAATCGCGATGGCCCTTCGTACCGACTGGCGGACGGTGGAAAAGATCATGGGAAGAGCGCTACTTCAGCTGAGAGAGACATGCCTCTCTCGTCCGGAATTCAGTCGATATGAATCAAATCCCGCGAAGTTCCAAGCCGACCCTGAAGGAAAAAAGCGAAAGGTTAATGAGGGAATAAGTTATGCAAACCAACACAGTCATTGAAATTACGCCGTCTCTGTCCCAGTCCGTCCCGATGTCGAAGCAGTCATTTAGGTTCGATATCTTTAAAGGTGAAATCGACACCAGCGGGAAGGTTCAGCGGATTCGATCGGTCGGGGCTTCCCATATCATTCAAGGATGTAAAACCTATACGGTCCACTTAAAGACGTTTCTGAAAGATGTGTTCTATCTCTTGCCTGAAGAAAAGAAGTTCACTTCGGCGGACTTTTTGATCTACACGCGCGAGGATTCCAGGCTTCCCGGGCGGAAATACTATTGGAATCTGGTCGGGGAGGGAAAGATCCTAGAAGGCGCCAATGCTGGGTTCATGAAACTGTCCTTTGATGTGCTCGGCAGCGATTCCATCTACATGAACCTACACCCCAGAGAAACCACGGTCGCTTAATAGCTCTAATAAAGGAGTCTTTTTATGAGTCAGTACAAGAAATCTAATCTAGCGTTCCTGGCAGGAGGGTTGTTCTACATCTTTTTCATCGACGCCTATCCCTGCTTTGGGGACTTCACGTCGTCACTTATCGAGATAAAGACCACAGTTACGTCAGTGATTCTGCCACTCGTTGCCGTGATTGGAATGGCGTTTGCCTCGATTAGTCTTTTCACAGGGAACCCGAACGCCAAGCAACATATTTTCTACGCCATTCTAGGATGCATCTTCGGCTTTGGGGCCCAAGCGATCGTAGATCTGATCTCTCAAACCGTTCACTAGAGGTGATACCGTATGAAAAGTGTTCTATTATTTTGGTCTTTACTCTTCACGATAAGCTTCTTGGCATCGTCTTGTGGAGGGGACGACGCCGATCCTCTAGCTCCCCCGAATCCTCCGATCCCCCGATTGATGGGAAGCGTCGAGGCGGCTCCCCTGCCAAATCAATATCAAGTTCACCTTACTTGGAACTTGAATACTTCGGAAACGGGGTGGGTGCTTCAGCGCCAAGAAGCCTCAAATGCAGCGAAGCCCATCGCTTTCCTGAAAACCGAGACGAAAGAGTATCTGGATTCGACAGTTAGCGCAGGACAAAGCTACCACTATTTCCTGGCCCCGAAGAATCAGCCTTCCGTCGTCGAAGAGGTACAGGTGATCATTCCAATCGACCTCGAGGTAACGGGTATTCAGGAGCTAAAGGTCGCGCCCCAGATCAACCGGCTCTTTTTCCATCCAGGCGCTCATCTCTATACGATGGGGCGGGATCTCGAGATCGACGTAAATGAAATTTACTCGGACGAGGGGACGCTTGCGATCTTTCCACCCGATGCCCGAGGCTTGATTGGACACCGGGGGCGAAATGGAGGACGCGTCGTCGTTAAGGCGAAAGTGGCGCACGGAGTACTACATGTGATCGCTCAGGGAGAAGGGGGAGGCGCGGGTCTCAAAGGACATCCGGGCATGGATATTCCTAAGCCCGGGGCCGCTGGCAACAACGGTCAATGTGGCTTTCACGACAAAGAATCGATCTGCCAAACTTTAACCAAGCAGCAATTCGTGGGATTCCAATATCTGGCAAAAACCGATCCCGATATCAACGGCGAGACAGCCCGTGTCTTCCTATCCCATTTCTACTGCCGAGCGCAAACAGGAGATGGGGCCCCGGGTGTTCAGGGCGAGGCAGGCGAAAAAGGAGGAAGTGGATTTGCGGGAGGAAACTCAGGTCTCCTCTCAGTTCAAGTCGATCACGCAACCGATTTTCAAATCACAACCGAAAGTATCGCGGGACGTGGAGGGCCTGGCGGAGATGGCGGTGACGGGGGACCCGGAGGTCCAGGTGGAGCGGCTGGAGTTAACGATTCCTTTGGGATCTGTCGCGTCGCAAGTCCCGGTCCAAACGGAGCGCCAGGCATTCCGGGCGCTCGCGGAGAGACAGGTAGCGAAGGAATCGTGCAAGCGTTCTGCTTGCGTCTTGGCACTAACCAGTCGGGCGATTGCTCACCCTTCTAAGGAGATTTTTATGTCGCTTCTTGTCTCAAAGGTTCCTCGCGCACTCGAAACCAAGGCTCGACTCTTTGGATTTGAGTTAGGTGATCTGCTCATCATCTTTCTCTACCTTTCGCTTAGTAATCTTATCTTCGGTGCCACACGTCTTAAGTTTCCTGTCGTTTGGTTGGGCACCGTGGCCATAGCGACCTCTCTTTACTTCACGAAACGAGGAAAGCCCGATCAACACTTGGTGCACCTAGGCGAATATTGGCGCGCCCCCGGCGTCCTAACCGCCGGGCGACCCGACTCGCAGTACCAACCTTATCTCGACGAAACGAAGGTAGAAGAGATCTCCTGAGAGGGCCCCGATGAAAAAACGGACTTTAAGACCATTTCAATCATTTTCTGAATACCAGGCGGAGTACCCATTAGCGCAAGAGTTACCCTACTGGGATTTTGTGGACGATCTGGCCGTCTTGTCGGATGGAACTCTTGTCTCTGGTCTCAAACTTCAAGGGATTAATACGGAGGCGCTCGATACCGACGCGCTAAACCAGTTAACGCTGGGGACCCGGGCCTTTCTGAATAACCTCCCCGACGGGTGTGAGATTAGCTTCTTCGTCGACGTCAATTCCGACTATAAGTCGCTTTTCACGGCTCATGAGGATTTTAAGTCGGGAAAGAAAGATCTCGACTGGGTAAAGGAGACGAGACTTCAACTCTTGCGGAATCAATCAGAACACAGTGAGGTTTTGAAACCCAATATTTACTTGTTCATCTATAGAAGGTTTCTAGGCAGTGAGAAAGCGGCAAAGCCCTCGTTCTTCTCAAGTCCCAAGGTGTTTCAATCCATCCGAAAAGAGATGCACGACAAAGCGGCTCTTGAGCTGGCTCAAACCTGTGATGGGGTGACTCAGTCCTTGATCGCGTTGGGAGTTGGGGTTGAAAGGATCGGGAGTCTTGAAATCCGAACGCTTGCCTACGGTTTCTTAAACCCAAATCGATTAAGCGCACTTTCACTGCCCACAGAATCTCTCGCACACCGAGGACAGGAATTCACATCCCTTGAGCTTGGTAGGGAACCGTCTTTAAGTCTACCCAGTCCACGAGAACAGCTCGTCTTCTCCGATGTTGTGGCAGGCTACGATAGCTTCTACGTCGATGGGCTTTATCACAAAGTTATCTCGCTAAAGACCCTGCCTGAGTTCACCCACTCGGCGTTAATGTCTAGGCTCACATCGCTTTCTTTCCCGCACCTATTACAGGTCCATGTACGAGTCCCCGAACAGTCTAAGGAGCTCTCGAGTCTTCAAGCCAAACGTCGCATGGCCCATTCACTATCGCAATCCCAAGGCGGACATGCGACCGATCTCGAAAGTGAAGCAAGACTAAACTCGACCGAGGATCTGCTTCGCGAACTTATTAACACCGGACAAAAAATTTTCTACTTCCAAATGACTCTCCTCGTCCGATCCGAGTCGAAGGAGATCCTAGACGGCCGGACTCGCTCGATCCTTTCCAAAGTGAGGGAGATGAATGGTGCCGAGGCCATGGCGGAGACGGTCGCTAACTTCAAGGTTTGGAAAACAATGCTGCCGGCCGGAAACTTGGTGATGAATAGGCCGAAACGCGTCAAGACCGATAACCTCGCCGATTTCATCCCGGTGTACCAGCCCTTCGAGGGAGGCAAAGAGACAAAACCAGTTTGTCTTTTTCACAACCGCCAAGGTGGCCTTTTACGCTTTGACCCCTTTGAGCCAGCACTTCCCAACTACAATACCTTGGTCACTGGAAGTAGTGGGGCCGGGAAAAGCTTCCTGAATAATCTCGTTCTATTGCAAAACCTAGCGACCAATCCCTTGGTCTATGTCATCGACATCGGCGGCTCCTATCGAAAGCTCTGCGAATTTATGGGCGGCCAGTACATAGAGATCACCCCACCGCGAGAGGGCGAACGGACCAACGCTATCAATCCCTTTCTCCTACGAAACGGGGTAACCGAACCGCCCCCGCAGAAGATTAAGTTCCTTCTTTCTCTCTTGGAAAATATTCTGACCGACGACGAGGGAGATAAGCTTCATAAATTAGATAAGAGCCTTCTCGAAGAGGCAATCTTGAAGGTCTATAAAGAAGCACACGCTGGCGGTTTCACCCCCAGGATGCGAAATCTCGCGCGCGTTCTATCCGAGGGAAAGGACAAGGCGCTCGATAACTTTTCACGGATGCTCTATCCCTGGACCGAAGACAGGCCCTACGGGAGGGTTCTTGATGCCGATAACTCGCTAGAGATTGAAAAGGACTTCGTGGTGTTCGATCTAAAAGGACTTTCGAGTTACCCCGATCTGCAATCGGTAGCCATTCTTGTCATCACCGATTTTATCTTGGGCCAGGTCGACTCCTTCCGAGACCGAAGAAAGCAAATACTCCTCGATGAATGCTGGGAGTTATTAAAATCGAAAGGCAGCTCCAATTTTATGGAATATTGCGTGAGAACCCTTCGCAAAACGGGTTCCGGAATCACATTCATTACCCAGGGTCTTGAGGAGATAACGGCTAGCCCCATCGGCGCTGCGATTCTTTCTAACACCGCGACAAAATTCATTCTTCAACAACGAGGCGATTTGGAACCCAGTCGAAAGGTATTAAAACTCAACGACCAGGAGATGGAACTCATTCGCTCTCTACGCTCTCAAAAAGGACGCTACTCGGAAAGCTTTCTCATCTCGAATGAGAGCCGATCGGTCATCAGGGCCGTCCCCACACCTGTCGAGTACTGGCTTTCGACGAGTGACGCCGCCGATAATCAGTGTCTCGAGGAAAAAAGACGGAAAAGCCCAGAAAAAAGACTTCCGGAAATTATCTATGAATTGGCGAAGGAACTCCCCTTCGGAGTCGCAGGAGGATTGAAATGAATCGAATTCATCTGGTTTGTCTTTGGTTGATGCTCGTCATGGTATGCCGTCCTAATAACGCCTACGCGGACTTTTGGGGTGGTGACATCCCATTGCTCACTGAGATCGTCGCCAACACCCTCCAACAACTGGAACAACTCAAATCTATCCTCGGAACGGGCAGCGACACCTTGGGACTTCTTAAGGATATCAACAGCGGCCTTCGAGATGCCTTGACGCTGGCTAGGACTCAGAACTCAACCCTTTATCCCGGCGTCTTGTCTGACATTCAAAGTGCGGGAGCGATGATGGATCTGGTCGAGCAGCTTTATGGGAAAGTCCCAAGAACCCCCGAGGCCTCAATGCAAAAGACCACGGACCAAAGTGTTGCCGAAGCCATCTACCTGCACAACGAAGCGTTCAAATACGCCGACAGCGTCGATCCCGAGGCAGATCGTATCAAGGAATACGCGAAGGACGTGAGTCCATTGGGCGCGGGACGGCTAACGGCGCAATCCGTGGGCGTTGTGATCAACGTGCTCAATCAGGTGTTGCGTACCAACGCCGCCATCCTGAAGGTGCAAAGTGAACAGTTAGCCCTACAAAACCGTAGGGAAAAGCTAAGTTCAGAACAATTTAGCACCCAGTACCGAGAACTTGGGGATGCCTTTCAGGCTCTGAATGGAGGCTACAAATTGCAATAGCATATGCTAAATGTAGTCAAATACTTGACCCCGGCCCTGTATGTTATAGTGGACAGTTAGTCCACTATGGGAGATAATGTAATGGTGGAAGTTAAGCCGATCACCATCACGGACGCCATCGTAGACGGTCGAAATCCAATACGTGAGTGGATAACAAAACAAACTAAAGTAGACCAGGCCCGAATCCTGGCTCGTCTTGATCAGGCTGAAGAAGGGAATTTTGGAAAGTACCGTAATCTTTCGGGCGGTTTACTTGAATTAAAATTTAACACCGGCCATCGGATCTACGCTGGTCGAAAGGGAGATACTTTTTTACTACTTTTGGTTGGTGGCGATAAGAGTGGTGGAAAGAAAGGGCAGAACAAAGATATCGTAAGAGCGAGAGACATTTGGGCTGCGTATTTGGAAGCTCAATGAAGGAGAATTGCTTATGAAAAGAAAGATCAAAGTTGAATCCGTTCCTCATCGAGAAGGTCTTCTAAAGGACTTGCGCGATCCTGTACTTGCGGCCGAGTACATTAAGGCCTGCTTAAGCGAATATGGCGAGGCGGCCTTCCTTAAAGCGCTTAGGAATGTCGCTGAAGCTAGGGGTGGGCTAGGCCAGGTGGCCAAAGAAGCGGACCTTAACCGTAGTGGTGTTTATAAGATGCTTGCTGACGATGGTAATCCTTCGTACGCCAGCATTATGATCTTGTTGGCGCACTTTGGATTGAAGATTAGTGTCGAACCGGTAGTAACCAAGCGCCAATCTGTCGCACGAAGACATGGATAGTGGAGCATCGTGAATAGACAGTCACTCCCCTTTGTGGCACTAACCAAGCGATTCCTCAAGGCCTGGGTTAGCGGAGCTCAGGATGAACTCATTGCCTCGGCCCGAGTCATCAATGGCAGTCTGCTCGTTCGCAATTGCGCGCTGCCGGAAATCGAAGTTTCGGCTAAGGATATTCCGGCATTGAAAGCTTTCAGCGAGAGCCAGCTTCAACATTTTACGATATCTAAATCGGGAAGTTATCTCCACTGCCCGGAATCCGACATCCACCTCGATTTTGATACGATTCGATATTACACCGATCCCGAATGGAAAAAGCGAACCGACCGGCTTAGCGTGACCCGAAACAAGCGATTTGGTGCGGCAGTAATGAGTCTTAGGGTGGAATCCAATCTGAAATAGTCCGAGATTTCAGGACTCTCGGAGAGACAGCTAAGACGAATTGAAAAGGAGGGCGAGAACGCGACCGATTCCGCTCTACAAGCCTTAGCTCACGCGCACAAGCTGACCTACGCTCAGTATTTGAGCGAAGTCGCCAAACGCCTCCCCAAACAGCACGAATAGAGCAGCGACTCCACCAAGTACACCCTTCTCAGGCCCCTCTCGTACACTCCCTCAGCACTCCTCACACAGAGGAACCTCAGATGGATAACTTCGCACTCTTGGGCGATCTCGCCCTTAAAATGAACCAGGAGTTTCAGTCCCTGTACTACTTGCTCCTCCCGCTCTTCTTCGCAGTCGCTATTGTCATCGATTGGTTTAGGGGACCGAACCAAGGCGGAAACTTTGTCGATACGCTGAAACGAGCGTTTGTCGCGACACTGCTCCTCGTTGGATTCCAAGAAATGATCGGGGCAATTCTACTTATCGCGAATGGCCTTTCCGACAAGATTAGCGATATGAGCGGGCTCGATCAGCTGCTTCAGATGGCCGCCACTAAGGCAAAGAGTTACCCCATGTCGGCGACCTCGTTATTACTCGGCGCCAATGATCTCATTATCGCGACACTCTCTTTCCTGTCCTATCTTGTGCTCTACGTACTCCGGTACTTTATGGTCGCGGTCTATCATTTTAGCTGGGTCTTCTTGACCATTCTCGCGCCTATCCTCCTCCTTTTCCATCTATTTACTTCGCAGATCACGGTAAATCTATTTCGAAGCGTGATTGAGATCGCGTCCTGGCAGGTCGTCTGGTCGGTGCTGTCGTCGATCCTGTTGGCCCTGCCATACGGCAACGCCTATGTCGCGGACGGTAATTATCTGACAGTTATCGTCATCAACTTCGTGGTCGCTATGTGTATGTTTGGAACACCCCTTATTGTGCACGCCCTGGTAGGAAATGGCTTCTCAGCGATGGCGGGGACCTTGGGGCCAGTAGCAGCAAGTCTGATGGTAGCGGCGCCTGCGAAGGCTCTAACTTCCGTCAACCTGGCTCGCGAAGTCCTGTCGGACACCCATTCGTTCGGCAGGTCGCTAAATTCAAAGCTCGGATACAATTCGGCGAACTTAAATCGAAACGGTGCAGAAAGCTCCTCACACGTGACTCCCCCGGCATTACCACCACCTCCGAAAACTTAATAAGGAAGTAGTTTTATGATTAGAAGGATCGAACGGACCTGGTTTGAAATTTGGGGAACGGAAGAAGCTCAAAATAGAATGCTAAAAGGGTTATTGGCCTTTATGGTCGCTCTTTTCGCAGTGGAGACGATAGCTATCGTTTGCCTTGCGGTAAGGCGTCCTCTCGTAGTCGCGGTGTCGAGCGAGACGACGAAGCTTTTAACTTCAATGCCGCTCCAGTCTGAGTTCTTACAAAATGAAGTGCGTCGAATCATTACGGGCTACCTAAACCTAAGCCACACCTGGGATTGGCAAAATATCGACAACAACATGAGGATGGCCGAAAAACTTGTCGGTAAGAACTACTCTAGAAAATATGTTCAAGCGACGTCCGATCAGATCAAACTCGCTAAAGATAAGCATCTCTCTCAACGATTTCATATCCTGAGCCTAGATATCGACGAAAAAATTCACGTCGCGAGAGTCACCGCAGACCGAGTACTTGTCATCGATTCGCTGAGAGCCGTGAATCCAGTCACTCTTGAAATCGGCTACAACGTCGACAGCCGCACCGCTGATAACCCTGAAGGGGTCTACATCATCTCGGAAGCCGCTTTAACTAAGTAAAATACTGCGAGGTCGATATGAAGCCACTTTTTTCGGCTTTAACTATAGTCCTGCTCGGCCTTTGCCATTCAGGCGAAGCCCATTCCACTAGAACGCTCGTGCTCGATGATAGCGAAGTTGCCGTGATTCGCACTGGAATCGGTTATTCGACGATCATCCAATTTGACGCACGACCGACTTCGGCCGTCTTGGGCGATCAAGACGCGTTCAAGGTGGAATATATCGGAAATTCGTTGACGGTAAAGCCTGTGCTGCCGTCTTCACGAACCAATCTGTTCGCCTTTACCGATTACGACCGATTCAACTTTAAGCTGGAAACTACGCGCGGATCTGACGTCGATTACCTGGTGAGGGTGAAGAAAAGACAACGTAAGGGCGTTCCCCAGTTTACCTCGGGTGGCTCCTCACCGTCTTCGATTCCGCTCCCAAGAAAATTCATTCACCTCTCAAACAAGAGACAAGGTGTCACATTGCAAGTGAGCGATGTGGCCTACTCCAAAGCGGACGGTGTCTTTGTCGTCAGTTTCAGCCTGATGTCTGCGGCACCTTTGGTCTTCGAACCGGGCGACATCGAAATCCTTCAAGACGATAAGTCCATTTCGATCGAGAATCTCTATCTCGACGCTCTTTCACTGGCTCCTGGTAAAAGAGCTCAGGGCAAACTTCTAGTCAAAGAAAGTAGTGTTGATCCAGGACGTGCCCTCTCATTTCGTTTTTCTCCCTCGGAGTTATCCGCAGGTAAAAAGATGCCAATGGTCTCGTTCATCCCAAAACTCAATCGAAAATAAGGGGGGAATATGTTTCGTAATATCAAACCCGATAAGTATTTTCTTAAGGAAGCCTGTCCTTATAGCAAAAAAAGATTGCTCAATAAGACCCGAGTTTACACGGCCGGAGGTGGCCTTGGCATTGTCGTGATCGCTCTTATTCTCGTTTTCGGAGGCAAAGCGGAGAGGAAGGCGGCACATGATAGCGAAGAGATGGCGAGAGCTGTAAAAAAAATGGGGGAGAACGGGGGGCAACCAAATCCGAGCCAACAAGAGACTAAGGGACTTGATGGGTTCCCCTATCGAAACATGAGGGGTGGTACTTCACGCAGTTACTCCGCTTCCCAAATCGTTTCGAAAGGGGCAGGACGGGCATCCATTGACGGCTTGCCCATGGGCAGCACCTTCGCCGCCAAACTCGTTAACACGGTACTCTCCTCCGATAACGAGGCCCCGGTGATCGCTGAGGTGACCGACGACGTCATGCCGAAAGATAGCCTCGTTATTCCTCGAGGGACACGGGCCATTGGCCAGGCCAGCTTCGATGAGACGGCCCAACGTCTGAAAGTCAGATTTCACACGCTGGTCTATCCCGAAGGGGACGAGCACGCCGTTTCGGGTTTAGGCCTTCTTTCCGACGGCTCCTCGGGCCTACTTGGCGACTACCACTCGAAAGCGTTTCAAAAACAGGCAGGTCGATTCGTCGGAGATTTCGTAAGCGGGCTCGCGAGCGGCATGATCCAGCAAAAAGAAGCCCCACTCGGCATGCCCTACAATCCAGGAAGTCTCAAGAACGGACTTCTCAACGGAGTCGCAAAATCAACCTCTGATCAAGCGAGGCAATATTCAGACGACATGGCTAGTACCCACGGCTATCTCGAGGTCCCCTCAGGCTCAGTCTTTCTGATCTATTTGGAAAAGGAGTACACACCGTGAGTGAAAAGAAATCGCAAGGTATCGATCCTCAGATGATGGGGCTTCTCGCTGTGGGGCTTGTGTTTCTTGCCTGGAGTATATGGCGAAACACGGCCGTGGCTCTTTATTTGTTTTGGAAAATTCACAGCGGCCAAATCATCGCGATAGGTTTTCTTATCACGGGTCTTGCCATCGTCTTTGCAGGCGCTCACCTCTATAACTGGTATGTGGTCCGCTGCTCCGATAAGGCAGTCACCGAAAACGACGACCATTCGGTCCTTTTGGGCAAAGACGAGGGAAACAGAGACACCTATCTCAAGGAACAGTTTCGGACCTCCCACACCCTTCTTACAGGGACGACCAACGCTGGTAAGACCCAGAGTGTCGTTTTACCCTGGGCAATTCACGACATCGAACAGGGAAACGGCCTTCTAATTATCGACGGTAAATCCGATAACAGCTTCCTTGAAAAATTATACGCGTACGTCGTAAAAAATAACCGAATCGCAGACTTTAGGTTTTTTTCCCTCGCCAATATCGATAAGTCGGTCACCTTCAATCCATTGGCGGAAGGATCAGCCCAGGAGGTCGCAGAACGCGTCTTTGCGAGCTTTCCGTTTGAGAACGAGTACTACAGGAACATCCAGTATAAGATCTTCTACGGCCTTCTTCGTTTAATCGAAGAAAAAGGAAGAACACCGACCTTCGCTTTGGTCGAACGACTTTTGAATGATCGCGATCTTTTAAAATGCTGGCTTCAAGATTGCCGAGACCCTGCGCTTAAGAGACAGCTTACCAAATTTAACGACGAGAAGGAGAGCGATCGAGATCAAAAGGTAAGCGGCCTAGACTCGATGTTAAATAAATTCTCAAGCGGAACCACCGCCCCCCTCTATAATTCGCTTAAGCCACACATCCAGATGGACGAGGTCTTGCGAGAAAATCTCATTTGCTACTTCCAATTGCCAACGATGTACTACCCAGAACTTGCTAGAGCGACCGGAACGCTTGTACTTCAAGCATTCCAGGCGGCGGTCGCAAAGCGACATCTGGGCTTAAGTCAGAATCCCCGCTTCTTCGCCGTGTACTTGGACGACTTCCAGGATTATCTCTACGAAAAATTTGCCGGGCTTCTGAACAAATCTCGCTCCGCCAACGTAGGGGTCCTATTCTCTCATCAATCCCTGGGGGATCTCGACAAAGTAAGCCCCTCCTTTAGAAATATCGTCCTAACGTGTGCCAACATCAAGATTGTCATGCGCACGGCAGAACCTGAGACCTGTGACTACTTTTCGAGGCTTTTTGGAACGGTCAAGACTGAAAAATTTACCGAACGGGTAGCCCACGATGGTTTTGGAGAGAGTAAAACGGGAGATAAATCGGTCCGAGAGGTCGATGAATTTCGGGTTCACCCCAACACGATCAAGGACCTCGAGATTGGCCAAGGCATCGCATCCATTCCACATCCCAAGGGTGTTAAGACACTAAAAATCCAGTTCTCGATGCGCGAGGATCTCGTCCCGTTGACGTTACCTTATGTCCCGAAGGAGATGCCGACGGAGGAAGACGAACCTGCTCTAGACCAGCCAAATCAAAACACGGACGCTCAAAAAGTTATATAACGCAAAGGAGCCCCTCATGTTCATTCCAAAGATGATCTTACTTACGTTGCTAACCTTCATCGTAAGCACGCTGCTCACCAGCTGCGCAAGTTCCGGTACCCCAACGCTTATGGGGATGGGCTTAGGCGCCGGACTTGGTTCTGGCATCGGAGCGATGGTCGATCCTGGTCCCAAAGGTCGTAATCGCATCCGAAACGTTTTTATTGGTGCTACGGTGGGCAGCCTTTTGGGCGCCGGAACGGGCTACTTGGCGCATGAAATGACGGAAAATTCCAAAAAGGAGGGCCACAGCAAGGGCCAATCTGACGCGGAGAAAAAACAATCGACCTATAACAGCGATCCCGGCCAGCCAGTTTTGGTGCCCGCTCAGGTGGAAGTGCAGTACCAGGAGGACCAGGTACGGGGGAATGTTTTTGTACCAGGCCACTTCGAGTATCGGATCGTCTCTCCGTCGCACTGGAGTCGTTAAGCGGCCAGGAAAGGAGCCCAGCATGGAACCAAAACCGGGAGCGGTTAGTTCGTCCGTTCGGGTTACCGATCGCGATCGCAAGCTTTTCGAGTTTATCTACCGAAACCGATTTGCAGATTTGAAGACGATAAAAGACAAATTCTGGCCCGGCCGGACAAGCCGAAACCACTGTCGAAGGCTAAAACTACTTACCGATTGGGGCTATCTAACCCGGCTACGGGGTGATTCGGGGAGTGAATTGGGATACCAACTCAAGCGAAAGGCGCTAACGGTAGTTAGAAAAGGTGAAGCGAATATTGTCGGGAAAGCGCGCACCAAAGCCCTTTACACAACCTCCTACCGTCACGACAAGTGCTTAATCCAGCTACGCGATCTGTTTGAAAGTAGCCCCCTCATTACTCAATACGTACCGGACCACGAACTAAAAGTTCTGCTCGCAAAAAAACACGGAACGCAAGAAAAGAGAGATGAACGCTACAAGGTGCCCGACGCTATCTTTCAGCTCCGGACTCACAAGGGCTCATTTACCGTTGGCCTGGAATTAGAGCTCGCGATCAAATCGTCTGCCCGATATGCCAAAATGATGAAGCAACTTTGTATCAGCGATGACTTCACCGTGATCTTTTTCGTCGCCGAAAATAATCACGTCCTGCGGGTTTTGGAACATCATCTGGAGGACATTCGTAGCAAGGACCGGCTAGTCCAGATGTGGCGACCCCGTCATGCGTTCTATTTTGCCCGGCTTTCCGATCTTCAGGAGCTGAAGCTGAAAGCCCCCATCAATGGCGAGGGATCGACACTGATTCTCGAAGATGTCGCTCGGAACCTGGGATGCTAAGCCATCAATTCGATCCGAAAAAGTGAGACAGGCTGTCTCACTTTCAAAAAAGAAAAGACGGATCACATCAATCGTAACTCCTCGTTTTAAAAGGGCCGCTGCCGCCCTGAGTCAGTTTCCTCTCCGTCCTGATCGCTCCTGACCCCTCCCACTCTACGATTGGAAGGGGTCAGGAGCTGGCCAGAGCGAAAACTGACTCAGGGCGGCAGCGGTGGATATAGGCAAGATTAGATGTTGGATGGAAATGGGAATGGGAAACAAATTTAAGAAAACACCACTTAATAACAATTAAGTTTGGAGGACAGATGAATAAAGAAGGATTCGTGACAGTGCGGATGACGAAAAACGCTGAAGAAGTACTTGAGCGGATGATCGTTCGAACGAACTCGGGCTTTACCGGCGGGCAGGTCAACCGGACGGATCTCGTATCCTGGATCTTAGCCCAGTTCGAAAGCCGGTATCTGAACGAATGCCTAGAACAGGTACGCCGAGATCACTTTGACACCGTCACCTATTTGGAGGCGATGGTTCGCGAATTGAAGGCGGCGAAGGCCAGCGGCACAGAGTTGCCCGACATCAAGTCGATCCTTTTGCCACTGGCTGAGGCCACCGCCGTCAGGAAGAGACCTAAGAGACTACCTAAGCAGTCTCCGAATCAGTCGCGCGATGAAGCACCCAGCTGACTTGAAGTGGTATTCAGTTGGCCAATGCAGTTTCGATAAGGTCTGGAGGCCTTTCGCAATGGCCATGAATCCGGGCTTCATGCGCCGCGTAGATTCGCCGGGACTAAATCGACCTATTTCCTGCTAAAATGGAGAGACTACCCGTTAAGGCATTCTAGCCGGAAAAATTGGAGAGCCAGCGATGGAAATTTCCCGTGAACGAAGTTCGGAAGCACCGAGTCCGCACCCTATGGCCAATATTTGCCCTTCGCTCGCTGAAAAACTTTCGGGGGAAGTCGGTACCTCAATGACCGTCGCGTTTCCCGCCACTATTTACGCAGTCTTTCCCCATAACTATTCTGTGATCACGAAGGAAGAGGTGAAGGGCGATGCTACACGTTTCCTCAATGATCTGGGCGCGGAATTTCTGACTTCCTCGGGTGAATTCATGATGTCTATCCCAGACAGCTTTTTCCCGGTCTGCTACTTTAAAGGAGGACACGGGCAGCACCATTTTAGGGACGCGCTTGACGCCGTAGCTGGTTTCCACAAACAGATTTTACCTCAATGGAAATCAGGCATTAAATCTGGAAGTCACGGAATGGAGTTTGCCGAGAAGGTAAAATTTGCCCATATCCTCCTCACGGGCGAACTCAAATTGATCATCACTAGAAACGAGACAAAAAACACGTACCTCTCACATTGGTTAGGGAGCCTCCATGAAGAATGGAAATCATTTCGAATCGGGTGGGCTGCTCACGAAGGTAGCGACTCTTGGCTGCTGCTTAATAATTCCTCCCGTAACTGTATTCTGAATTCGCCACCGGAGTTGAGGTCGGTCATGTTCCCCGATTGCGAACATAAGGGATCAGTCGCCGGTTTTGCGATCGATTCGCCATCAAGTCAATTCTTTGAAAGTATAGAAATCGGGGATCGCTAGCGGCGAACCATAAATCACGAAATGAAGTTACTCCGCGCCGATCTTGACGATTATTCTCTTACGGTAACCGTCACTTTGGGAGCCGACTTTCTGGACGCCCGATTCTTAAGATCTTCGGTCAACAGGCCGTTAAGAAATAGCATGTCTTCGTTACTCACGCGAAGACAACCCTTAGTATTTCGAAGCTCTCCCTTTCCGCGCCAATAACCAGGTCCTCCGAGTCTGCCACCGTGAATCAATAACCCTCGGCGGCCGAGAAAATCTTGCGCGAAAATCGCATTACCTTCGATTGGCTTTAATACGATTGCTCCATAGGAACCGTAGGCATCTGGATCCCAGTTATTCGTTGGAACGAATGCGCTACCGTCGTAGGTTCCGGTTGGGGTACTTCCATCCTTCTTAAATTGCGTATCTCCCGGACCCACGTTTCCGCGTGCCAACAGGGTGATCGTTCGAAGTAGCTTCCCATCTTCTTCAACATACAGGTAGCCGGTGAGATTTCTGTTTTTCGGGACGCTAACTTTTAGGTTCACAGTACGCACCAAACCTCCTATTTTACCTTTCGATTCGTTTGTCTAATCCGTCGATCTTTCTTGCGCGCCAGCTCAAGAAACTCGTCGGCAAGCTTTCTGTCGGGGCTTGATCCCGGGATTTTGGAAAGGGTCTTTTCAACGGAAGATAGCGGCATTTCATCCGCTTCGTTGACGATAAATCCCAAAACTCGGTCCAGCTTATGCTGAAAAAAGCGATCGGCTGAGTGGAGAAAGAAGGCAGGTTCCGACTTAAACACTTTGATAAGATGGAGATCGTAATTGGTCGAAATATAGCCATCGAGAAGAGATTGATCGACTCCGAAAATACGATCCATGAGTTCATCATCATGGTATTGGATCGCGATATCGATCATTTTGGACCAGAGGTCTTCGCTCTCCATATCCGGCTGTTTTAGCTCGGCAAGATGGGCCTTCTTGAACGCCTGCAGATTTTGAGGGAGAGGCTTTGCGTTTAAGGTTCCTCCCCACAAGCCCCAAACGACAAATCCGACCAGAAGAGCGCGGTTGGGAAGGCATTTTCTCTGTTTCATTTGTAGTGCGTTATCCATTTGTCACTTCTCACTTAGTACGTTTAGCTTTTGGAAGATCAAAAGTAAGGGTGTATCTTGAACTCTCCGTCCAAAAACTAACTTCATCCGGTCGCCGAAGTTCCGGTTCGACTCCTTTGTCCAAACTTGCCGGAAGGATGTGGATCTGCTCCTTCTTAACTTTAGCGTCCTTAGGCCATCTCTCGAATTGGTTGGGTGCCACCTCATAATAGATCATGAAGCAACGGTCGGGCAGCGGAAGAGTAATTTCTCGGTCCGGCATCGTGGCGACGAAGAAGATTAGCCGTGCTACGGGGCCATTGCCTCCGGCTCCTCCTCCTCCGTCGAAAACCACGCCCTTAATTCCTGATTTTCGTATGGAGCGGATATCCGATTCAGTTAGATTCATGAGGCTTCCCTTGTCGAACCCCGAAAACGGTTTCGGTCCCGGGAGCCATCGGAAAAGAGATACCTCCAAGGTCTGCTCCCCCGAAAGATAGACATATCCATTTGAGATAAGCGGAGGAATCGACCCACAGACCAAAAGACTACCCAGCAAAATGATACCGCGACCTAGTAATTTGGGATGAAAGTGATCGGTAACTTCCGACGAAGATAGACACACCGACGCAGCTGCCATCCAACATAGAGTCACGGGAAAGCTAAACAAACGGAACCAGAATCCCAGGAGATGGAGAACGACAAACCCCCAGCACAGGCCAAAGAAAAAAGGAATCAGAAAAAGAGTGCCCAATCTGATGGGAAATCTCCAGTTTTCTGAAATCCTTCTAATCGAGGTACCGACTGGAATCATGAGCAGGGAAAACAGTATCGTCCAAATAAGGAAGGCGCTCAGATCTCCTCGACCGTAACCATTATTTAGCGCAACGGTAGTGATTGCGGCTTGCAATGAATAGAGAAGAACACCAAAGAAAATTCTTTTTTTGTTCATACGAGGCTCTGCCAATAGGAGTCCTTGGCCTTTTTTGCACCTCCGATTAGATTTGTAAAATTAGCCCCTGAGGTCATAGGTTCTTTGAAAACAAGTTTCGTTGGACCGTTATCGACTTGAGCGTACATTTCGTAGGCCGGCACATCTCCAATCGTGCCGTTAAACCGGATTCTCATTTTGTCGAGATCAATCAGGATCTCACCGGAATAATCGATCTTTCCGATCAGCTGGCCCAAAACGGTGCACGGGTCTCCAGCAGTGGTTTCGATAAACAGTTTCAATAGATTCTCCTCAACGTTCAGATTTCTATAGATGTCTTTCTTTTTAATCTTAACAAAACCAGGAATAGTACCGGCGAACGCATCGGTACACGCAAACTCATACCACGAATCACAGGTGCCATCGGTCCACTCTTTGGCGGTGGTCCGACATGTCTGTCTACCGGTATCGACATTAACTTCGACTGTCGTATCACTCCAGTGTTTTTGCGTCAGCTGTGGGTAGATCCCGTTTAATAAAATAGTCGCCAGCGAATGCATTCGGGAGCTTGCTTTGGGGTTCGGTGAGAATGACCGCTGATCGGTTAAATATCCAGCGGTACGTACGGGTACGATGGCCTCACGTAAATTTGTCACGGCCTTCCCCCCGTATTTTGGCGGAACCAGGCTGTCAATGAAGTTGATTTCCTTTGCTGCCGGATGAGGGACCATCGTTTTTCCGCGATAAGGCCCATCGGGAACTACTCTGGTGATACCGGGAATGTCGCCCGGAATAAAGACGTTAATCCAGAAGCAGATTCGATTGATAGGGAGCTGTTGCAGATACTTGGTCATTGGCTACGTTAGCTGCAAAAAGAAGACCATCGTTTGAGTTCGAGAGGCGAGATTAAATTTCTCAAGTCTGAAGCATATTATATTTCATTGTCTCAAAAATGAGATGAATGTCCCGACGAATGACCGGAGGTCTTTTCAATCCGTCTTTTGCCACATTTTGCGGATTATTTCGCGAAAAGGCCAAACCTTCCCAACGACCAGTCAGAAATTGAAAAGCATCGGTCGAAGAAGGAAAAAGCCAGTAGGTCCCATGGAGATTATTCCGGAAGGCCCACCAGCGCAAAGAGCGCCGTATCTTATTGATGGGGAGATTGGCAATCCCTTTAGCGTATATCGTTGGCGATGCGAAAAGGGCCACGAATTCCGTGCAACAGCCGCTAAGGTCGCTAAAGAGCCCCTCTGCCCCTACTGCTTGGTGAAGTGGGTTCAGCCCAAAAAGTCAGCATAGTGAGATTCAGACGTGAAAAGCTAGAGTTTCAGCTCTGGGAGCTTCGGGTTATAGCTATTGCGCCCCGTCCGAGAGATGGGCGTTTATGCGCGATATCCGTTTTCTGATAGTTTAGGAAGAATTTTGAAACAAATCCTTAGAAAGTGCCTTCAATGATACGAGAAACCTGCCTGTAGACAGATGCCGGTTATTCGAGGAGTTTCATTATGAAATATTTTTGCTTATTTAGCTTATTGTTTGCGTTGAATGCCCGATCGGAAAGTTCGATTACCTGTCACCTTGAGAAGCCCAGTAGCAAAAAAACGGAAACCTGCTGCGAGAAAAGTGGTGCGATAGAGGCTGGCAAAGCCACAGTATATTTTAAAGAAGATAATGATTTTAATGTCTCCTACTACCAAGCTGACTGGGTCGAACGAGAATCTGACGGTAAAGACGCCTTCCGCACTTCGGTGAAACTCAAATCTAGCAATGGAAACGCCGGCGGTTCCTACCTTTCCGTTTCAAGAATGCCGGCGGGAACCCACCTCTCGGGCTGGGCATCAAATGCCAAGGAGTTGATTTCGATAGATTGCTCACTGGATTGATTCATTGAGTATTAGACTGTGAGCGACATCCGAGAGACCGGCGCTTCGGGTAGCTTTGAGTTCCCCGATTGAACCCTACTGACGTCATCCCAAAGGCCGTTTGTGGTCTATAGAGAACGTTTTTATAGAGGACGATTGAAATCCAAAACTTCAAACTGGCTGAAACTCTTCATAATCGCTTTTCTGATAACGATTGCGCAATGTCTATGGGATAAGTACGCATCTAGGCTCCCAAGTCTCGGGAAGTTGGTTTTCGATCGTGGAAATCGCCCGGGTGAATGGATACCAATGTACCCCATTCGTTATTACATCTTGCGAGGCGAGACTTTCCTTATTCGATATGTGACTGCGGTCATCCTTTCTTTTTTCGGAATAGACCTTTTTCTGAAATGGATAAAGCCCCCCCTTAGAATGAAATCAAGGGAACCGGTTTTAATGTTGTTTGGCGCGGGGGCGGTCGTTCTTTTTCTTCGTCTCCTGCTCCTTCCGATCGCGGCGTCGTTGATCGTCGGACATAACTTA
>JBBQIT010000001.1:0-34657 GCA_038325205.1 Bdellovibrionota bacterium | reverse complement strand
CCTTCGGCGAACTCAGAACGATCATTGGCCAGCGCGGGCGGGTGAATTTACCTTGAGCGCGGGCATCTTTTTGAATTTGTTTTATTTGCTCCACCGCCACATCGAGAGTTGTGGCCATCGCCTCATGCATCAGCTCAGGGTCGTGACCCTCGACGAAGTATGGCGTCCACCCATAGCCACGTAGTAGTTGCTCTAATTCCTCGCGCGAAATGCGGGCCAGTATGGTCGGATTGGAAATTTTGTAGCCGTTAAGATGCAAGATCGGCAATACGGCGCCGTCGGTTATGGGATCTAGAAATTTGTTGGAATGCCATGCAGTCGCGAGAGGTCCCGTTTCTGCCTCGCCGTCCCCAATAACACAGGCGACGATAAGCTCAGGGTTGTCGAAAACCGCTCCGAAGGAATGACTTAACGAATACCCTAGTTCGCCACCTTCGTGGATCGAGCCGGGACATTCCGGAGATGCATGGCTGGGAATTCCTCCAGGAAAAGAAAACTGAACAAAGAGCTTACGCAGTCCTGCCTCATCCTGGCTGATGTTAGGATAGACCTCGCTGTAAGTGCCCTCGAGATAAGTGTTGCCCACAACCGCAGGTCCCCCATGCCCGGGCCCGGAGACGTAAATCATATCGAGGTCATATTTCTTGATGACGCGGTTCAAGTGGACATAAATGAAGTTCTGCCCAGGAGTCGTTCCCCAGTGGCCGAGTAGCATATGTTTTACATCCGCTAATTCGAGCGGACGCTTCACTAGCGGATTGTCGTATAGATAAATCTGACCGACGGATAGATAATTGGCGGCGCGCCAGTAGGCATCCATAGCCTCGAGCATTCCAGGAGAAAGAGTCTTTGTCGGTATCTCTCCCGGGGGACCGGTGACCTTCTTGAGATGTCTTTCAGTCTTCATCTTTCAATTCTCCTTTTTCACCAAGGCCGAGAACGCGGTAAACCGTCTTCGCTATCATGCGCTCCTCGTCCGTGCGAATCACGCGAACTGAGACTCTGCTTTCCGTTGTGGAAATCATGCTCTCATTCGCCATGTTTCTCTTTTCATCTATTTCGATTCCAAGAAATCCTAAGCCGTCGCAAATGCGAGCGCGAACCGTCGGTGCGTTTTCCCCAATGCCACCGGCGAACACCAGTGTGTCCAAACCACCCAATGCAGCCGCGAAACCTCCAATGCATTTTTTGATCTGATAGCAAAAGAGACCTACCGCTTCAGCCGCTCGTACATCTTGTGTTTCGATCCGCAATAAGTCGCGCATGTCAGAACTGGTTTCGGAAATCCCAAGGAGCCCGGACTTAAAACACACCATTTCGTTAAATTCCTTGGCGCTCATATTTTCGGTGCGGGTCAGATACCACATCAGTCCAGGGTCGAGATCTCCTGAGCGGGTACCCATCGGAACTCCAGCAGTCGGCGTGAAACCCATGCTGGTATCCACCGATTTACCGTCAAGGACCGCCGCAAGGCTCGCACCGTTTCCCAAGTGCGCAAGAACCGCGCGACCCTTCGTACCAGTCGGGTCTCCGAGTCGTGTGAGTTCTTCCATTAAGAACTCGTATGACAAACCATGGAAGCCATAGCGACGAACGCCCCGTGCCTCGTACCGCCGGGGAATCGCAAGCATCCTTGAAACCCTAGGCAAGTCATGGTGAAAAGCCGTGTCGAAGCACGCCACTTGAGGAAGACTAGGAAAGCGGTGATGAAACGCCTCCATCATTTGAATCTCCTCTGGCAGATGGGAGGGATCGAATGGACTCAGCTCACGTAGGTCGTTAAGCATTTTCGAAGTCACCGGCTGCGGATCGCAATAGGTTGGGCCACCCCACACCACGCGATGTCCCACCGCATACAAAGCTGCACCTCCAATACGTTCCTCAATCCAGTCCATCAGAGCTGTCACCGCCTCTTTATGATCCGGTGCCGTTACTAACCGTGAATAGTTGTGCTCTCGGTTAATGCCCTTTACCCGAAGCAGAGGCTCCGGCAGCCCAATCCGCTCAATCCCGCCTTCCAGAAGTCTTCGGAGTGACTGTGCCTCGAACAAGACGAACTTAATGCTCGACGAGCCACCATTTATCGACAGAATATTGGAGCTAGCCTGCTTCATGGATAAGTCCTTCGTCATTCTGCAATCCCAATGAGGCGAGCTTTTCGCTTGTGGACTTGTAATCTGTGTGGAGAATGCTTCGAATCCCTAGTCCTTCCGCAATTTGGACAAACATGCGGGTGTTTTCGATATATACGATCTCGTGAACCGGGACTTGAGCGATATCCAGCGCTAAGCGAAAGATATCAAGATCGGGCTTTCGGATGTGAACGAAGCAGGAGGAAACGAAACAGTCCACAAACTCGTGCAGTCGGAATTCACTAATGCGATGAGCATTTAATTCTCTTCCTTCGTTGCTGACCACGACGATCTTTAATCCGTACTTTGCCTTAAGAATTCGCACCAACTCGATCATTTCAGGATGGGCGGTCGATTGGGCGAACATGAATGTTTGAAATTGAGTAAAGGTGAACGATTGCTTTTGGTAAAAAACCACGCGGTTCAAATATTCTTCAAGCGAAAGTTTCCCCTCTTCATAGGTATCAAACGTCAGGTGATGCCGATGTTCCATCTCAGCCACCTCAAGATTAAAGTGCTCCGCCGCTCGTTTACGAGCATGGTGGTCCCACCCATTGGTGAGCAGAACGCCACCAATATCGACAAAAAGGCATGTTACTCGCGGCGGTTGGTTCTTCATTGTCTCCGTTCACTCGCTCGCCCTAAACAAGCGATGATTGTTTCGATAATCCGCTTCGTCTCCTCCGGATCCCTAACTCGGATTGAATCCACGCCGGCTTGCTCGGCCGGATAGTCGTTTCCGCCAGGAAACAAGGCATCTCCAACAAACATCATCTCGGGAATTGCAACCCCAAGAATGTCCCTTAATTTTCTGATCCCGTATGCTTTGTCGATTCCGGGCTGTGTGATATCAATCGAAGTCGCACCGCCCAATCGCACTGAGAATTCCGGAATTAAAGTAGCAAGGACCGATTGCATCCTTTTCCGCTTGGTGAAATCAGGGTCCCATTTCACTTTTTCATTTAGGGGAGCCTCCTGCCCTAACGCGGAGAAAGTGATTTGGCTGCCGCGATCCTCAATCACCTCACCCCAAGTCTTTAGGGGGTTCATATTCAATTGATCGATAGCCTTCTTAAGCGAACCGATAATTTTCTCTTTCTGCTGCGATGTAAAATTCTCGGCGTAGAGCCTATCCCAACCGTTCTCGTACTTGAAAAACTGTGTCCCACAAGTAGGAAGGAGCGAAAGATTCTTCAAGCGTTCGTTGATGCCGAGGTGAGATAGCACTTGCTTTTGGAATTGCTCAAACTTACCGCCCGATATGATGGCCACCTTGGTAATTTCAACGAGTTTATTGATATCTGCTGCCATCTCGGCATCCATCGGCGATTTACTAAGAGCGAGGGTGCCATCCAAATCGAAAACAATCAGCTTTTTCATTGCTGTCCCGATTGCCTAATTTGGCGCGATAAAAGAACCGTTCTATTTTTGTTTTCAAAAGTAGATGCGTAGTTCATGGTTTTTTCCATCCTCAATTAGTAAAAACCCTTCAGAATCCGCTGACGAACTTTGCTTTACACCATCCATCTCGATGGCGATTGCTTCCGGAGAGGGCGTTGGCTTGCGGCTAGCCAAGATTAAATATCGGGTCGCGCCGCGCTTATAAATTATTTGAAATTCTTTCCAGTCTTTCGGTACGCAGGGCTTGATCTGCAAGCGGTTGCCTCTCAATTTGAACCCTAAAATAGATTCAAGCCCGGCTCGGTACATCCAGCTCGAGGAGCCCGTGTACCACGTCCACCCCCCACGTCCGACGTGAGGGGAAACGCCATAAACATCTCCAGCAACTACATAGGGCTCTACCTTATAGGTCGCGACGTCAGCTTTGGTCGACGAATGGTTGATGGGATTTAGAAAGCGAAACAGCTCCTCCGCGCGCTCGGTGTCGCCTAAAGAAGCAAACGCCATTACAGTCCAAACGGCGGCGTGCGTGTATTGCCCCCCGTTTTCACGGACGCCAGGAAGGTACCCTTTAATGTAACCTGGGTCGATTGGGCTATTGTCGAACGGCGGAGTAAGCAGTTTGATGATACCCGCTCGTCGATCAATCAATTGTTTATCGACGGCTTCCATCGACATTCTCTGTCGCTCCTTCATTCCGGCGTCTTCATCCGCGCCTGATAGAACAGCCCACGACTGAGCGATGGAGTCTATTTGGCATTCTTGGCTAGACGCAGACCCCAGGGGCGTCCCATCGTCGAAATAGGCGCGTTGGTACCAGTCTCCATCCCAGCTATTTTCTTGAGTCGCAAGCTTCAGCTTTTCCATGTGTTCACGGTAACGTTCAATCCGGTCGCTCGAGATATCGGTCGAAAGTTCTACAAATTCCCCTAAAGTGCGGTAGAGAAACCAGGCCAGCCAGACACTTTCGCCCTTTCCGTCATGTCCCACCCGGTTCATTCCGTCATTCCAGTCGCCGCAGCCCATCAGGGGCAACCCGTGTTGTCCTGTTTTTAAGCTTCGATCCAAGGCTCTCGCGCAATGCTCCAATAACGTGCCCTTCTCCTTTGAGAGAATAGGAAGGAGATAAGTGCTATCAAGCTGCGGATCTAAAAGTGGCGCCTCTATAAATGGAATCACTTCCGTTAAAATAGACCGGTCTTGCGTAATCCTGACGTAGAAACTCGTTACAAAAGGGAGGAAGAGGAGGTCATCGGAGAAATGCGTCCGAATACCATTTCCATTCGGAGGATGCCACCAATGCAACACATCGCCTTCCAGGAATTGATGGGCGGCCGCATTAAGAATTTGTGCCCTTGCGATTTCTGGTTTCGCATACACAAGCGCCATCACATCTTGAAGCTGATCTCTGAAACCAAACGCGCCTCCAGATTGATAGAAAGCCGAGCGCCCCCAAACCCTACAAGACAGGGTCTGGTAAAGAAGCCAGCGGTTCATGATCATGTTCATTGCGGGATCGGGAGTTTTGATCTCAATAGTCCCTAACACTTCATCCCAGTAAGCGGTTACTGCCTTATAGCTCTTTACGCGATTGGCAGAGTTGCCGTACTTGAGAGCCAGCGCACGTGCCTCTTCAATATTTTCACCCTGTCCAAGTAGAAGGGAGATCTCCCGTTCCTCGCCCGGAGCCAAATCGATTCTTTTCTGAAGGGAAGCACAAGGATCGATGCCTATTCCAGCACGACCGGACAAACCGTTTCTCCCCATTGCCGCAGGCTGTTCCGGACTTCCGTTTCTGCCCAAAAACTCCTTACGATCGCAGGTAAAACTATCGGGCCTCTCGCTCATGGAGGAGAACGCTACTCTGGAGTTGAACTCATTATTATAGGAATTCCTCGCGCACAGAATCCCGCTCTCATCCATCAAAGTAAGAACGTGTGGCGCAGTTTCAGAACGGTCCACACCGAGAACCCATTCCACAAAACTTGTCACCGATAACCGACGTTTCTGCCCAGTAGTGTTTACGAGATGAAGAGCGAAGATTTTGATGTCGGCATCGAGGGGAACATACATCTCAAGTTTCATTGAAATCCCATGACTGGAATGCTCAAACTGGGTGTAACCTTGACCGTGTCGAATGACGTACGTTCCGTGGTCCCGAACGGGCGATGGTGTCGCGGTCCAATACTCTCCTGTTTCTTCATCGCGTATGTAAAGGACCTCTCCAACCGGGTCACTGACAGCGTCGTTTGACCAGGGGGTGAGGCGATTGCGTTGACTGTTTATGGACCAAGTGTAACCTCCCCCCGATTCCGAAATGAGAAAGCCAAATCCTCTCGCGTTTGAGACCACATTGATCCAAGGGGCGGGAGTAACTTCGCCCTCCTTTAGAACGATCACATACTCATGCCCATCCGCCCTAAAGCCACCCAGCCCGTTGAAAAACGCTAGCGATGGATCAATTTGTGGAGAATTTACTTTTGGGATTCTGCGGAGCGCCTTTTTAACAATGGAAGGCGTAAACTTTTCGGGAAGTGCATTCTGAGTCGACGCAAGATTCGAGTGTCGCTTTAGTTGCTCCTTGAGTGTCCCGTGTCTCGAGTCTAATACGGCACGGGCCACTGTCTTAAGTAAGATGATGTCCTCTTTAGGCATGAGATTCGCACGCCTGATAAAGATTCCACCCGGTTTATCCAATAAAGATTGAGAGCCGATCATTCGAATCTGCCTCTGCAATTCCTCTTCCACCGTTTGCAGATAACTGGCCTCGCGTTCGTTGAGCAGCACCAGATCCAGGGCCAGGCCCTTTAGCCTCAAATATTCGTGGGCGTGAAGCAGCTCACGGACCATCGCCAGGTCTAGTTCACTACCGACACGTGCCAGAATAATTGGCAAATCACCGCTTATTCCGTAGGCCCACAATCCTGATTGGCTTTTTGAATTCGACGACAAAACTTCGGAACGTGCGCGTAAGGAAGGATCAGAATAGATCACTCGAGTAGCGAGTCTTTGAAAGGAATGAGCTTGATTACTCTCAATATTCAAGTGACGCATTTGCACACGTGACGCTGTCCAAGCCAGCTCCATTTCTCGTTCAAAAATATGGATGTCGTGGTATTTATCGACGAGCCGTAACGCCTCTTCACGGGAGTTTGTTACACCGGTGGCAAAACTCACGCGAACCGTTTCGCCAGAGGGAATCCGGACAGACCTTCTCAGAGAAAAGATGGGATCTAAGACAGAGCCCACCGTATTCGATAGAGGTAGATCTTCACGAATCACAAAAGCGTCAGATGGGTTCCGGCCCCTCCCCAGGAACGCTCGCCTATCGGTTTCATACTGAACGCTCCCCATGTCTTCCCCTTCGGTTACCACGACGTGAAAAGCCCAAATCTGCTCTTCTTTATCAGACCGCTGCCTCCGATTAGCGAGAAGCGCACATTCGCCGGGAACGAATTCGGTCTGAATGAAAAGGTTACTGAAGGCTGGACCAGCAACGTCCGTCTTGGGGGGAGCGAGAGCCGTCTCCATAAAGCTCGTTACTTCAATTTCCTGGGTTTCTTCGGAATTATTAGTTAAAGAGATGCGGCGAATTTCAACGTTTTCTTCTGGTGCAACGATAATTTCGGTGTGAGTAGCCGTGGTTCCATCCTGCCGCCAGAACTCGACTTTATCTTCAGTGAAGCTTACCTCGTATTTCGCGGCCTTAACTCCGATTGGCTGATACCCGGAAGACCAGACCATATTCATTGCCCGGTTTCTCACATAAAAGAACTGACCCCAGTGGTCGCGGGTAACATCCTCCCTCCAACGACTGATCGCGATTGGACCGGAACGAGAATATCCGGCACCACTCGTTGTGATCATGACGGAATAGGTACCATTTGAGAGAAGTTGAGTTCTAGGCATTGCCAGATTCACATCGGAATAGATTCTTGGATTCCAATGCGTAGAAAGGCGAGCTCCGTCAGAATGGACCTCCTCCGCGCGGGGTCGATAGAGGGGGACGCTAAACGGAATCCGCTCTTGCAACAAAAGCTGTGTTGCTTGGACCAAGGGTTCGGAATGAAAACGTCGCTGCATCAGATTTCCATTCAAAAGATTATTTATTGAGATCAAACTCATTCCCTGATGGTGCGCCATGAAAGAATGTAAAATAAAGAACTTTTGGTCCTTCTTAAGGCGCTCAGGGGTGTAATCGATGGATTCGAAAAAACCATAACGTGACAACGCGCCCAACGTTTCCAATCGTCGCAAGTTATAAAGCGCCGAGAAGGGGTCGATAGTGACGGCGAGCATCGTCGAATAAGGAGAAATCACCAAATCATCACTGAGGCCACGCTTAAGTCCTAGGCCCGGAATACCGAAGGCGCGGTACTGAAAATTCAGTTGCAGATCGCGCACATTATATTCCGACTCCGATACGCCCCAAGGAATCTTGTTTTTCTTTCCGTAATCGATTTGGCGCGCCACGATCGACTGGTACGTTTGAGAGAGCAGAGTCTCGGCATAGCTTCGGGTGACCAGGAGAGGCATCAGGTATTCGAACATGGTTCCGGTCCAAGAGATGAGAGCCCTCCCTCCTTTAACATTGGTTAATTGCCGGCCTAGCCTAAACCAATGCTCCTGGGGGATATCTCCTTTGGCGATCGCAACAAAACTTGCAAGGCGTGCTTCCGAAGCGAGAAGATCATAATATGAATTGTCCTTCCTATGATCGACCGCGTTGTATCCGATCACAAACATCTTGCGCTGTTCGTCGAACAGGAATTTGAAATCCATCCCCAGGGCGATTTCGTCGCAGCGGTTAATGAGGTTATCGATTCTCTGCTGAATTGTATCGGTGTGCCGTGCTGGGGCTTGGCCAGAATGAGATAAACAATCTCGCTGAACCTCATCCACCTGATGGAGAGCTGCGGTCAGCCAGATTTGTACTTCTTCATAAGAACTACCTGGGAGGGCCGGATCGAGAGCTGCGACAAGGATTGCTAAATTGTCCTTCATTTGTCCCAGCCGAGACTTTAGCGTGTTCAGAAATCCAACTAAATTTCCGGTTGAATTAAAATCTTGTGAATTCACAAGCTCAATAGTGGAATCGACATCACAGTGAAAGTCCTTCCATTTTGCCCGTAGACGCTCCGATGTATTTTCACAACGCAATGTCTCCTCTTTCAGAAGGTGCAGTGCATCTAATAGTCCAACCTTCGCGGCAGGATTGAACATGCGGACTTCGCCCAATTCGAATAACGATCGCTTAAGCGTCAGTAAATGACCTGCGAGATTCCCGCTGTCGACGGTCGAAATGTACTTTGGGCAAAGTGGTTCCAAAGTTTGAGTGTTGTACCAATTGAATAAATGCCCGCGCATCCGTTCAAGCTTGGTTAGAGTCGAAAAGAGGTTCTCGGCTTGCTCTAAAAATTCCATTCGACCGATGTACCCTAAATCGTAGGCGGAGCTTAACGACAAGAGTTGCAGCCCAATGTTGGTCGGGGAAGTGCGATGAGCCACAACCTTTTCCGGCTCCTCTTGGAAGTTGTCCGGGGCAAGAAAATTATCCTCCTTCGTTACGAACTTCTCGAAAAAATGCCACGTTCTGCGTGCATAGGATCGAAAGGTTGCAGTTTCCGAGGCTTTTAGTGCCCGAATGGGTTTGTTTCGGTTGCGTCGAAGCCAGGCAGCCAGGAAGGGATTTAGGAGCCAGGAAAGAAGGAAAGGGAAAGCGGATAAGAGGCTTAGAGGATGCCGCGCGAGGAGAGCGCCACCGATTAGGACTGAAAACACCGGTCCCGGACTGAGCGCTCTCCGAACGAAATGACTTTGCTGGTGATTATTTTGCGCGTCGTTAAATGTGGTCCACTCAAGTAGCTGGTGATGGCTGAATAGTTTACGATAGAGCGTTCGAAGAACTGCGTCTGTTTGATTCCACGCCTGATTCGGCATGAAGGCAATCATTACTAGGATCTGTTTCGTTTGTAGAAGGGACTCAGTCCATCGATAACTGACATGCCTTCGCCAGGATATGCCCTGACGGTGGCAAAAGATATTGCTAGTCCCCGTGGCATAAATCGGGAAAGCGAAAAGAACCACGATCAGTACCGTCCAGAAGAGCGGTGATCCGGGGAGAACCGCCCAGGCTAGTCCTAACCACAAAATAACTGCCGAAGGCACGAGACTTCGTCGAAGGTTATCTAAGATTTTCCATCGGGCGATGAGCGGAAGCGGATTCGCAGCGGTGTTGGAACTGGCTGTGGGAACTCGCGGAAAGAGCCAGGGAGCAATTTGCCAGTCACCGCGAATCCAACGATGTTGCCGTTTCGCGTAGATCTCGTAATCGCTGGGATAGTCGTCATAAAGCTCCACATCGGTGACCAATGCTGAACGCGCAAAACAGCCCTCGAATAGGTCGTGGCTTAGGACGGTATTTTCGGGAGCGCGTTTTTCCAGCGCGGATTCGAAAGCGTCCACGACGTAGAGTCCCTTACCCGTATAGCTACCCTCGCCGAAGAGGTCTTGGTATACATCTGAACACGCGGTTGTATATGGATCGAGACCAGCGGCGCCTGAAAAAAGGTGCGAAAATCGAGTTCGGTTGGCGCTTGGTAAGGCTACGCTTATTCGAGGTTGGAAAATACCGTAGCCAGCACGCACCCGTCCTGTTTTGACGTCGAACTCAGGCACATTAAGGGGATGAAGAGCAGTCCCAATGAGAGTACAAGCGGTGCCTCGTGGAAGGTCAGTGTCTGAATCCAAGGTAATGACGTACTGAATTTTCAATAGCAAATTCGGAGTCGCGCTAGGGTTGTGGACAAAGCTGGTATCGGGCGCGCCTCTTAATAGGCGATTGAACTCATGTATCTTTCCACGCTTTCGCTCGTAGCCCATCCACTTTTTTTCACTCGGATTGAAGAGTCGGCGGCGGTGAAAGAGAAAAAACCGGGGTCCAACCCTATCGGCGTACTTTCGATTCAATTCAGAAATACCCTCCTGCGCCGATTTCAAAAGACTCAAATCTTTTGGATCTGTTTCTTCATCGGTATCGATAAAATCTCCCAGGAGAGCGAAGTAGATTTGCGGATCTCGGTTGGAAAGAAAGTGGACCTGAAGTCGTTCTAGTAAATCGTGGATAGCCGCCTGGCTCGAAAGAAATGTCGGAATAACCACCATCGTGGTGGCTGAGTCCGGAATCCCTTTTGACGTATCAATTTTTGGAAGCCTCTTGGGCTTAGTTAACATGGTCAGGATGTGATTCAGAATGCTTAACGCAAGTTCGCTGGCGGGAATGGTCGCTAGAATTGCGAAACAAAGAGCGGTAATAGTCCTTCCTCCCTGACTTGTGAAATACTTAAAAACAGGGATGAGGAGCAGGAACGTTAAAAGGCTTAACGACGACAAGTAAACCAAAGTGGGATGCCGTGAAAAAGATCGATTTACCTCTTCCTTAAACCGCGGCTGGTAGCCGATCTGTTTCTCGAACCTGAAACGCCCCTCTCCAATCAGGTAAAACCCAATATGAGATCGCTTCGTTGAAGCAGGATCACCGACCTGGGGAGTCTCTCCGGCGGCCGTGTCAATTAATTGCTCGGCAACTTGCATCTCGCTGCATTTAGACCGTCTCGCAAGTCTCTCAACGACATGACGGTAGCGATCGCGAGTCGTAAAATCCATTTTAGAATAGCTACCCGCCGGGTCTTTATCCAGGACCGGATCAACCAAACTCACGCTCTCCATGAATTCGCGCCAATCGAGAGCCGACAAAAGCCGCATGCTCGTAATGATATTGCCGACCGTTACTTGGGCCGTTGCCTGACGAGTGTGTTCGAGTTGAATGATGGCTTGAATGGTCGTGTGATGGTAGCGCTTAAGTTGTTTCTCCAGCCAATCAAATGCCGGCAGAATATCCGGATCTTGATCGCGTAGTCGTTGGGTTAACTGCACAATGAAAGCGCGATTGAACGTTTTTGGTTCGCCTACTCGAGCGATAAACATCTTCACAATAGTGTCGGAGGAGGTATCGGGAAGAACGGCTAAGTGTAGAAGTCTGTCGGCGAAGGCGTCGGCATCGGCACGCTGTTCCCGCGCGCCAACGATTTTTAGGGTCAGGGGGGTTAAATGGTCAACTAGGGCGATGCGTAACGTAATCGCCGTGGCCCACAGCTCTCCAATCGTTAGTGGCGATACTTGCTGAAACGAACGAATAAACCGCCTCAATGCATCAACATCCAGGCGACTATCCGTATGCGCAATGATCGCGAGTGCAATACCATAGACTCGGGGATAACCTTCGAGCTCACCCATTGAGAGCTTCGGCAGCTCATCGTAGAAATTCTTCGGTAGGTCCTGTTTAATTTCCCTAATTTGATCTTCTACAATATGAAAGTTATCGACAAACCATTCTGCCGCGGGGGATATGGCTTCTTTGTCCCGAATGGCCTCGCTTAGCTGAAGGTAAGACTTAAGGAGTTGACGACCATTTTTTTTTAATTTGGGCAGTATGTAACGCGCACGTTTGGGAGTCGCACTGACAGCGAACTGCCTGGCCAAATGGGCTGCGTAGGACTCCAGTCGCTCGACGCTAAAGACTTCCTCGCGAACCGAATCGTCATTCAGAAGATCAGTCGAGCGTTCAAGCAATTGCAAAAAATCGGCATAATGTAGTTTTCTCTCATCACATGCCGTGTTCATGTCATGTCCACATCTTAGACTGCCCGTCGCGGACTTGCGGGGAATCCGTGGACCTTCTCGTCTTCCAAGTGAGCCTTCAGACTTACGTATTGCTGCTCAGTGATCTCGCCCTTAGCTAGCCGGCGTTTCAAAATATCTTGAGGTTTTTCCTTCAGATCTTGTAAGCGCCGACGCGGTACCGGCGTCCAAAAAGAAAATAGGCTTATCCAGATCATTCCCCAGAAAACCCACCACAGGACGTGCATTCCATAAAAGGGCGTATTGTAATAAAACACGGTGAACTCCTTCTTCTCGTCATTTAATCGGACTGGCATTCGTAATATGTGCATAACGCATGCCACGGAGACGATTGGATGAGCTGAGGCGGGCATTACGAGAAACCCGACTTTGCTTTGGGGATTTGCGGTATTTTCCAGCGAACTAGGCAAGACCCCTGTATGCGCATGAGTCCACCATCCAGCGTAATTCGCCCTCAATTGGCTGGATAAGTGCCGCCGGAAGAAAAAGAGAGGTTTCGGTGGTTGAAATTACTTTCTCTAAAATCTCTGCTTTTTCTTCGCCGAGAACTAGAAACACGGCCATCCGGGTTCGGTTAAGTACGGGAAGCGCCAGTGTGATGCGGTCAAAATTGTCTCCCTTCTTTCGTACGGGCACCGCCCATCGCTCAGTCTCCTTTAGGGCAGGTGATTCGGGGAATAATGATGCCGTGTGACCGTCCTTGCCCAAACCCAAAAAAGTAAGATCAAAACTTGGGGAAGCATTCTCGAAATACTGTCTTAGAAGAGACTCATACTCCAGAGCTGCCGCATCAGGATCATTGGTCCAGCGAATGGGGTGGATTTGTCCGGCGGGAATTGGCACCTGGGACAGGAGCGTTTCATTTGCCATTCTGAAATTGCTCCGTGAATCGTCAAGGGCTACACACCGTTCATCCCCCCAAAATACGTGAACGCGCAGCCAATCCACCTGACTTCTGAATGGCTCCATAGCAAGAAATTCATAAGCGAGCCGAGGCGAATTTCCTCCGGAAAGAACGATGCTAAATCTCTGAGAGGGAGCCTCTCGTTTTTGAAATTGGGAAACAAATAATTCTGCCGCAGCTTTCGATAGCGACTCTCTATCCGGGTAAACTGCAATCATCGGTTGTCGCCTTTTGCGCGTCCTCGAGAGTGCTGGGGAGGAGCCACCTTTTTCCATCTCTGGCTAATAATTCGTCTGCCTCTCGAGGTCCCCAGGATCCTGCGCGATAATTCGGAAAATCAGTCGGAGCATGCTCTTCCCACACCTCTTGAATTGGCGCGATTACCGACCATGCCGCGGTCTCCAGATCTGCGCGCACGAAGGAGGTGGTGTCTCCCTTCAGGATATCAAGAAGCAGTGTTTCATAGGCCTCCGGAACCTGAACCGAAAAGCAGTGGCCGTAGGAAAATCTCATATCTACTGGACGCAACTTAAAAGTGGATCCAGGCTCTTTTGCCTGGAAACGCAAAGTGATTCCTTCCTCTCGTTGTACCCGAATGCTTAAGTGGTTAGGCACCCACACTTCTGTGGCGCTTAGGGGAAACGAGCGGTGGGGCACGGGACGAAACTGCATTGAGATTTCAGCGACTCTGGACTCTAATCTCTTTCCGGTGCGTAAATAAAAAGGAACTCCCTGCCACCGCCAATTATCGATATGAAGCTTAAGTGCGGCAAACGTCTCGGTCACCGAATGACGAGCGACGTCAGGTTCGTGACGATAATCAATGACATCTTTCTCGCCGACTCGACCCGTCCCGTATTGCCCGCGGACCGCAACCCGCCCAACCGATTCCTTTGAGATCGGACGAATGGCGTGAAGTACATCGACCTTCTTATTTCGGATCTCCTCCTGCTCAAAGGAGACGGGGGCTTCCATTGCAACAATTCCTAGCAACTGGAATAGATGGTTTTCCATCATATCGCGCAATGCCCCCGCATTATCATAGTAGCCACCACGATGTTCCACGCCGACTTCTTCGGCGACGGTGATTTGAACATTATCAATATAGTTGCGATTCCAAAGTGGTTCAAAAAGGCTATTCGCAAACCGAAGGGCCAGAATGTTCTGAACCGTCTCTTTTCCTAGATAGTGATCGATACGATAAATTTGAGATTCATCCATAATACCAGTCAACAAGGCGTTCAATCGGGAGGCTGAGGCCAAATCCCTACCGAAAGGCTTCTCGACCACGACCCGACTTCCCGCCTCATTCGTTAAGAGCTTTGCTTTGTTGAGGTGATTGACAGCGGTTTCAATCAACGAGGGAGCGATGGCCAGGTAGAAAATGTGATTGGCTTTTTCTTTCCAAGCTTGCTCCTGGGTCGCCAGCATTTCCGCCAATTGTGAATAGGAATGGGACTCGGTAAAATCCAGATCGACATATTTTATTACCGACGCCAAATCATGCCAGCTCTTTTCCTCTGGTTTTCCCCGGCGAGAAAATTCTTTCACTCCATCGAATAGATGGCTACGGAATGCCTCCTCGGTCGACTCCTTGCGATCCAGCCCGATAATGGCAAGTTTCTCTGGAAGGCGGTTGTCCAAAAAAAGATTATAGAGAGCCGGGACAAGCTTTCGATGAGTGAGATCTCCCCCCGCGCCCAAGATCACCAGGATGGATGGCTTTAGAGCATTCGGCTTTGGTGCATTCATTGGGCTCCCCAATTGCTGTGAAAGCTTCCTGCTTCATCCGTTCTTTCATAGGTATGGGCACCAAAATAATCGCGTTGTGCTTGGATGAGATTTGCGGGTAACCACCCACTTCGATACGCGTCGTAATAGGAAAGAGAAGCCATCAAACCCGGGAGCGGGATTCCCCCTTCCATTCCTATCTGGATGATGGCTCTTAAATCCGCTTGTCGGTTTGTCACTTCAATGCCCGGACTACCCAAAAGTAAATTCTGAAGTTTGGAAGAGCTGTGATAGGCAGTGATCATCGATTCTAATGCTGCTGCCCGAATGATGCAGCCTCCTCGCCAAATGCGGGCTACCGACTCAAGATTGAGGTCATAATGGTAAGCGGAGGAGGCTTTGTGAAGTAGCGCGAAACCCTGGGCGAAAGTGATGAGGGAACTGGCATAGTAGGCGCTCTTTAATTGTTTGAGAAAAAAATCGCGCTCTCCCCAGAGATGGCTTTCCGGACCAGTCAGAACGTGGCTGGCCTTTTTTCTTTCCTCCTGGAATAACGAGATATCGCGCATCCCAACCGCGGCCTCCATGGTGGGAACAGGGACCTGGAGCTCCATGGCATCTTGGCAGATCCACTTACCCGTTCCCTTTTCCCTGGCAATATCGAGTACAAGCTCGATGAGAGGTTGGCCACTCTTCTCATCTTTTTTGAGAAGAATTTGGGCGGTGATCTCCAAGAGAAATGCATTGAGCTCGGAGTGATTCCACTCATTGTAAACGCTAGAGCATTCCCCATCGGACATTTTGAGTCCGATTTTCATAAGATGGTAGGTCTCCGCGATCAGCTGCATGAGACCGTATTCGATGCCGTTATGAACCATTTTTACATAGTGCCCGGCGGAGCCGGGTCCCAGGTAAGCCACGCAGGGTTCGCCATTGGGAAGTGGCACTTTCGCGGCAATCGCTTCAAGAATGGGGCGGACACGTTCGTAAGCGGTCTTGTTACCACCGGGCATAAGACTTGGACCATTTCTGGCCCCCGCCTCTCCTCCCGATATGCCCATTCCGAAAAAGGATAGACCTTTGTCGGCCATCGCCTTTTCTCGGATGTCAGTATCTTTAAAATGGGAATTTCCGGCGTCAATTACCAAATCACCCTTCTCCATAGAAGGGGTGATTTCCTTTAATACCGCATCGACTGCAGAGCCCGCAGGAACGAGTAGAACGATCGCTCGCGGTAATCGAAGGCTCGATAGAAAGACTCGAACGTCTTCGGTGGCTTCAACGTCAGCTGCTCGTTGCGCGTTCTTTACGGCGAGGACTTTGGATTTGTCTTTATCTAGACCGATGACACGGTAACCGTGATCTCCGATATTCAACAGGAGGTTTCGTCCCATTGCGCCCAGTCCGATGATTCCAATGTCGTAGTCTTGATTAGACACGTAAGGCCTCATTCGTAATGCGGTCTAACTCGAAAAGAGCCTTTTCTATATCTTGCCCAAGATGGATACGCATAGCACGTCGGCCGTGCTTATGAAGCGCCTCCAAATCCCCTTGAGCTTGAGCTTGTTTGAAAGTTCCAAACGTATAAGGTTTCTCCGGAATCGATACATCACTAGCGTCATCCGCGGTCAGTTGAATAAACAGCCCCGTATTAGGCCCTCCTTTATGGAGTTGCCCAGTCGAGTGAAGAAAACGCGGCCCGTAACCGAGTGTCGTCGCCAGACGAAGCCCATCGCGCAAATTCATTCGAATGGTCTGCAGCCATTCATAAGTTCGGAGCGTTTCAGGGAGATACGCCATCAGCGCGACATAGTCGCCGCGCTTCGCTTGCTTTAGAAACTGCGCGAATAAAGCTGTTCCTGAAGTCGGCGTGGTTGAAAAGAAAGTGAGCTCACCCTCTGTGATTAGGTTTGGTGTCTTTCGATGAATTTCCTCAGCCGCTTGAGAAAGCAAGCGATCGGTATTGTCTTTACTCTCCTGGACATTGGGCTGGTCAAAGGCATTGATTTCTAGAATGGACCCTGCAAGGGCGGTGGCAAATTCCCAGCGGAAGAATTCCTGACCGATGTCAAATAGGTCCGACATCTCAACGGTAATCATCGGTTGTCCAGATTGTCTCAAGGCATCGGCACCGCTTCGCAAAAGTCCCTCGACGGAGTCTCTGACCGTCAAATGTACAAATAGGCGATCTTCTCCATAAACAGAGGGAGATCCTAGTGGCTCATCGGATACGGGAATAAGTCCCGTTCCTTCTTTTCCCGTACTTTCTGCCATGAGTTGTTCCAGCCAAAACCCCAACGTCGTAAGCGATTTATCTGCGATCAGAGTGACCTTATTGCGTCCTTGCCGAGCCATTTCACCTAAGGCCGCCCCCAGAACTAACGCCGGGGAATCTTGCCCGGGCACAGAGGGAGCGGAAGCATGCGAGATTTGCAGAGCGCGAATTAAGATCTCACTGATGTTAACTCCCATGAGGGCTGCGGGGATGAGACCGAAATAGGAAAGTGCCGAATAACGTCCCCCTATATCGGGGGCGTTAAGGAAGATACGTCGAAATCCTTGGTTCTGGGCTTCGGTCACCAGTGGACTATTCGGATCAGTGATAGCAACAAAATTTTCGCCCGCTTTATTTCCTTTAACTTCTTTTACCCGCTCATAGAAGTAGTCTTTGAAGGCTAGCGGTTCGGCGGTTGTTCCCGATTTACTCGCCACTATGAAGAGAGTTTTATCAATTGGGATGGACTCTTCGATCTTTTTTATCGTAGCGGGATCGGTGGTGTCTAAGACCGTCAAAGGCAGACCGTCCTTGCAAGAAAATGTCCGAGCGAAAACTAACGGGGCAAGACTGCTGCCACCCATGCCCATGTGCAAAACATGTTCAAACCCTGCTTCGCGAATCTCCTTTGTGAATTGTCGAATCTCATCGTCCAGCGCGTCTTCCATTTTGTCCGCGATATGCAGCCACCCTAAGGAGTTTTTTATTTGAGCTTGAGACGCCTCATCGGATTTCCACAGGCTCGCGTCCTTTCGCCACAGCCTCTGGCAGAAGTCGTCGTCCTTCAGCAACTGGATGCGCTCCTGAACCGCTTTCCCGTAGTCTGCAAGGTTAAGCGTTTGGGTTTCCGTGGACTCAGTGAGCGTTTTCTTTCGTTTTACTTCTAATGCAGTCATTAGCTTATCGAATGCCCGGCTAAATTTATTGACCCCTTCGTCCTCCAGTTGTTGGGTGACTCTCCGCAAGTCGATTCCCGCTTCATTTAGGCATTCGAGAGTTGTGGTGGCTTGGGGAATATCGGTCTCTAGACGGGACGCAGGTTTGCCATGATCACGATAAGCGTTGAGGGTTTCCAGAGGGAGCGTATTTACGGTCTCTGCGCCAATGAGCTCTTCGACATATTTAACATCCGATTCCGAAGGGTCTTTTGTGCTCGTACTGGCCCATAGGAGCCGTTGGGTTTTGGCTCCTTGATTCTTTAATTTCCTAAATCTCTCGCCGTTAAAGACGTCCTTATATTTCTGATACGCGATTTTCGCGCTCGCTATAGCTACTTTGCCGCGAAGCTGTGAAGCGTTTCGAGAATGTTGGTCTTTATCGCGCGGAAGCTTCTCGAGAAGGGGATCTACTAGCACGTCGATGCGGCTTAAGAAAAAGCTAGCGACAGAGGTAATGTCACGTACGGAATTACCCTCTTGGATTCGACGTTCAAGTCCCGAGATATAAGCCTCGATGACATCAAAGTAACGATCAAGCCCAAAAAGTAGGGTGACGTTGACGTTAATGCCTTCGCTAATCAGTTGCTTTATCGCGGGTATCCCTTGAGCCGTAGCTGGCACTTTAATAAGCACATTCGGCCGGGATGCTGCCGCCCAAAGGGTTCGCGCTTCGCGAATGGTACCGTCCGTGTCATGAGCAAGGTGAGGGGAGACTTCAAGACTCACGAAACCATCTTCGCCTTTCAGCCTTTCGAAAACTGGAAGAAAGAGATCAGCGGCCCTTTGCACATCCCCCACCGTGAGAAGTTGGTAAATTTCTTTGGACGTCTTTCCTTCAAGAGAAGCCGCCCGTATCGCATCATCGTAATCGTGGCTACCGGTGATTGCTTTTTCAAAAATGGATGGGTTGGAGGTCACCCCAAGCACGCCATCTTCCGTAATAAGTTTCTGAAACTCGCCGGAGAGAAGCATGCCTTTTCGTATAAAATCGAACCAAATACTTTGCCCGAACCTATGTAGTTCGACTAACGGATTGGTTTTCACGCTTGAATCTCCATTTCTTCAACCTGTCCGATTTTTTCAAGCCTGCGTTGGAATCGGGCCTCATTGCTGAAGTGGGCTCCCAGAAACACTTGGATTAGTTCCCACGCGAACGGAAACTCGATTAGTTTGGCACCTAGACAGATGATATTCATGTCATCGTCTTCAACACCCTGACGGGCCGAAAACACATCGTGGATGAGACCCGCGCGGGCGTTCCTCACTTTGTTTGCGGCAATGCAGGCGCCTATTCCGCTCCCGCAGATCGCGATTCCACGTTCCGTCTCCCCGCGTGACACGCCTCTTGCGAGGGGAATCACGAAATCCGGGTAATCGTCCTCTGAGTTCAAGTGGAATGCGCCACAGTCAACGGTTTCAATGTTGGTTTCACTTAGCGCTACTAGAATCTCTTCCTTCAATTTAAATCCCGCATGGTCAGCAGCTATTCCGATACGCACTTTGGAGCTCCTCTCCGATCCTGGACAAACTGCCGGGCCTTTTGGCAGATATTTTCGACGCTAAAACCGAACTCTCTCATGACAGTTTCGCCTGGTGCCGAAGCTCCGAAGTGATCTATTCCAATCACCTCTATGTTCTTGGGACCGAGATAAGAATTCCAGCCGAGTGAAACCCCGGCCTCGATGGCGAGCCAGGGAACGTCCTCCGGTAACACTTCGCTTCGATAGTTTTCCATTTGTTCCATGAAGAGATTCCAACTTGGAAGACTCACCACTCGTGTCGAGATACCTTCTGACTCCAATCGCGTTTGGCTTTCGAGGGCAAGGTGAACCTCGGAGCCTGTAGCGATGAGACACAGCTCCAGCTTTGGCGCTGACGAGGAACCGGACAGAATATAGCCCCCTCGAGAAACACCTTTCGCGACTTGCGGGTACTTGAGGGAGTCTAAAACCGGAAGCTTTTGCCGGGTTAAGATCAGAGCGACAGGACCGCTGCGGTGCTGAATGGTAAACTCCCAGGCCGCGATGGTTTCATTCGCGTCGGCCGGGCGAATCACCGTCATTCCGGGGACGGATCGCAATCCCAGTAATTGCTCCACCGGTTGGTGGGTAGGGCCGTCTTCTCCCAGTCCAATACTGTCATGAGTAAAGATGTACGTGACTGGCAATCCATTCATGGCGGCAAGGCGCATCGGAGGTCGCATATAGTCACTGAAAATCAGGAAGGTGGCTCCGTAAGGAATAAGTCCCTTGTGAAGCGCGATTCCATTTAAGATCGCGCCCATCGAATGCTCCCTCACTCCAAAATGAAAGTTGCGACCCGCAGGACTTGCAGGTTCAAAATCGCCACCGTCTTCAATCAGCGTTTTCGTGCTGGGGGCGAGATCGGCGGAGCCGCCGATGAATTCTGGAATGCGGGTGGCAAGGCTGTTAATCACTTGACCTGAAACGCTTCTGGTCGCGATAGGCTCCTTATTTTCTAGAAAGTGCTCCACAAGGGAGGGAAGCCCTTCATCCCAATTCTCTGGGAGCCGGCCCTCGAGTGTTCGAAGAAACTCTGTCGATAGAGCCGGGAAAGACGAAGCATACGCCTTAAACCGATTCTCCCATTCCCTCTCGCTCTTCTCCCCTCGGGAGACTGCCAAGCGAAAATGTTCCAACGCTTCCTTTGGAGTATAAAACGTTGGCTCTAGCGGCCAACCCAAATGTTCCTTTGTAAGTCGAACTTCCTCAGTCCCTAGCGGTTCACCATGTGCTTTAGCGGTATCCTGCTTATCTGGGCTACCAAAACCAATGTGGGTATGCACCGCAATGAATGAGGGGCGATCTTTTTCTAGTTTTGCAGAATCGAGTGCATTGTTTATAGCCGATAAATCATTTCCATCCGAAACACGCTGGCTGTGCCATCCGTACGCTGAAAATCGTTTCACCACATCTTCAGTAAACGCGATAACCGTGTTTCCTTCGATTGAGATCCGATTGTCCGCGTAGAGGACGATGAGTTTCCCAAGCCGAAGATGACCCGCAAGAGAAGCGGCTTCCGATGTCACTCCTTCCATCATGTCGCCGTCGCTAGCTAAAACATAAGTGTAGTGGTCAACGATATCGTGGCCGGGGCGATTAAATCTTTCTCCAAGTACCCGTTCCGCGATGGCCATTCCCACCGCGTTTGAAAAACCTTGGCCCAAGGGACCAGTCGTGGCCTCCACACCGGGCGTCTTTCCATATTCGGGATGGCCGGGAGTTTTACTCCCGAACCGTCGAAACTGTTTCAGATCCTCGAGACTAAGATCGTATCCCGTCATATGAAGCAGAGCATAGAGAAGCGCACAGCCATGCCCCGCCGAGAGCACGAAGCGATCCCGATTAGGCCACTGCGGATTTCTTGGATTAAATTTGAGAAAGCGATCCCAAAGCACGTAGGCCATGCTGGCGGACCCTAATGGCAAGCCCGGATGGCCTGATTTGGCCTTTTCTACGGCGTCGACCGCGAGAAATCGCAGGGTATTAACGCATATGTCGTCCAGTTGCGGTTGGAAATGGGAATGTGTTGCGGCGTTGTTCATTAATCTCCCTGACGTTCGAGTACCAGCTTAAGCACTGCACTTCCGGGGCCAAACTTAAGTGGTCCCATTGTTAAAGCAATGTGAGTGCCAGGTGGGCACGTTTGTTGAAAGAGGTAAGAGATTTTAGAGGTGACCCAAGTTGAGCAACACCGTTCGACATTTACATTGCGGAGCCCCCTTGATTGCACCGTCGATTCTTTCCGCGGATTTCGGGAGACTTGCTGATGAGATTGAGTCTCTAGAAAAAGCCGGCGTAGATGCCATTCACATCGATATTATGGATGGGCACTTCGTTCCCAATCTCACGTTCGGCCCAATGATCGTGAAGACGATACGTAACCACACGGATCTCCCTTTGACCTGCCATCTGATGGTGAATCAGCCTGAGCATTGGGTCCTTCTTTTCGCCGAAGCGGGTGCCGACCTTATAACTGTTCATAGTGAAGTTAATCATCAGCTGGTCCGGTTGATCCATGAGATTAAGGGGAGCGGTTGCCAAAGCGGAGTTGCGCTCAATCCGGCTACCCCATTGGTAATGATCGAGGAGGTTCTGGACATTGTTGATCTGGTGTTAGTGATGAGTGTCGAGCCTGGCTTTGGCGGGCAGGAGTTTATTCCTTCTACCTATCGGAAGATTGAAAGGCTCGCCGAGATGCGTGCCGGGAGGAAGTTTCTCATCGGCGTGGACGGTGGGGTAAATTCCGCAAACGTGAGGCAATTACGTAAAGCCGGCACCGATCTGTTCATTGCGGGATCCGCGATCTTCTCGGAAACCGATCGTTCAGTTGCTATCAAAGAATTTAGGGCGAATTTGGAGTCAAGATAGGGTGCCCCCAGATAGAACATAAAGCGCATTTCTTAACCGGCTCGGTAGGTTTTGATGACGGCCAGCTTGGACAGGCGCATGACGTTCGTCGTTGTTGAGAAGAGTTTCTCAGTGGGAATGGCGTGGCACCTTCATTGCAGTATTTCCATTATCGAACATGTTTTCGATGGAGGTATTCTATGAATCGCTTTTCCTGGTTGTTGATGTCGGTTTTAGCTGTCACCGCGGTGGTAGGTGGTTGCACTCAGAGCGATAAAACTTCCGCTAGTCGCCCTGCCGATTCCACATTGGCGAAAAACTCCGAGATGATCGAACAGATCCACGATCAGCGATCGGATTATTTGAAGAAGGTTGAGGTCGACATTAAGGAATGGCAACGAAAGATGGACGGCCTTCGCACTGAAAGGGACAAGAATCCTATACATAGCGCGCGATACGTTCAGCTCAATCGGACAATTGAAGAACTTGCTCCGAAGTTGAGCCTCGCAAGCCAAGAGCTCGAAACGTTGAAAACGGCGGTGGCGTCAGCATGGCAGGAACACAAACCAAGTCTCGATAAAACTATGTCGAATATCAAGGAAACGGGAACATCTTTCAAAGCGGAATAGTCAGATTAAAATGCGCTTACCATGCTTAATTTATGAGCTAGTCTTGTTAATCTTTGTCGTAAGCTGTGCTACTACGTCGCCAGTTCCCCCGAAGATCACAACGAGCCCGGAAAGAAGGAACGAGTTTCGGCAGACTTCTTTTTCCGGAAGCGTCCAAGGACTGGAAGCACAAATTAAATCGATAGCGGAACGACAGGAGGAATTGTTTGCCAAATTGCCGACTGCCTTTCCCTTACCGAGCGAAGCCGGGACGACTTGGATTTGGATCATTATGTCGCTGGTAGGAGCACTGCTTTTCGCCCTTGGATTCCATCTCGGAAAGCGCCCTAGTGGCAGAGACCGTCTCCCGCTAACTCTTCCCCGACAAATTCCAGAGGCAGCTTAGGCTGAGCCCTTGCTTTCCTCGCTTTTGGCTCTCTCCCAACACCCAAAAACACTCGCGAGCCTCACCGAAAACCAGGTAAATCCAAAACACAGAACTTCTCGCAATCGATATTTGCGTCATGAGCACCACAGCGATGATTTTGAGGGAAAATCCCGCATCCTTGTTAATTTTGATGGATAGAGCTACAAGTAACGCAGTGATGTATGGCAATTAAAGAAAAAATAGAAGTTCTTCTCGTTGACGATGATGAGGCCGGTAGCAAACTCGTAGCTCAATTCCTTGAAAAAGCTCATTTTAACATCACGTTGGCGACCAGCGCGAATCAGGCCATCTCCCTGCTCAGTGAGAGACATTATCCCATTGTTGTCTCCGATATTATTTTGGGCGGCGCGGATGGCCTGACCCTGATTCCCCACATCAAGAAACTAAAATGGCCTAGTCTGATTATTTTCATGACTGGACATGGGAGTCTTGGAACCGCAGTAAAAGCGATAGGCGAAGGTGCTTTTGATTACCTCAGTAAGAGCATGGATCTTGAAACGACCGAGCGCGAATTGACGCTCGTTATGGAAAGAGCTCTTCAACAATTAGGATTGGATAAAGCTCGTTACCTTGCTCCATTGCTTGAAAAGGAATTGCTTTTAGCCGTACCGAAATCGATGATCGGTGAGTCCCCCTCCATCGTTAAGCTTTACAGATCTATCGCGAAGACGGCCCAGTCGAGTGGGAACGTACTAATCTTAGGGGAGAGTGGTACGGGAAAAGAACTTGTGGCGCATGCGATTCATGACAATAGCCCTCGGTCCGCAAATCACTTTGTCACAGTCAACTGTAGCGCTCTTACGGAGACTCTTCTGGAATCGGAACTCTTCGGGCACGTGAAAGGATCTTTCACGGGAGCGACGTCCAACAAAATCGGTCTATTTGAAGAAGCAAATGGGGGCACCATTTTTTTGGATGAGATAGGCGATATCTCGCCCGCGCTGCAAGTGAAATTACTTCGCGTAATTCAAGAGGGAGAAATTAAGCCTGTCGGAGCGGTAGAGAGCCGAAAGGTGGATGTTCGTGTTATCGCAGCGACCCATCGAGATTTGGAAGCGCTGATTAAGAATGGGACGTTTCGCGAAGATCTCTTTTATCGGCTGAAGGTCTTTCTTCTAGTTGTACCGCCTCTCCGAGAGAGAAAGCAGGATCTCCCAGATCTCATCAGGCATTTTATTTCTCGGCTAGCGGAGACAACCGGTCGCCGTGTGGAGAGTATTTCCGAAGATGCTTTGCAGCTTTTGCTCTCCCATAACTGGCCTGGGAATATTCGAGAACTCGAAAACGTAATTGAGAGAGCGGCCGGGATGGCGAGTACGACTGTTTTATATACGGAGGATTTTCCTCCCGAGATTGGGTGCCGCCCACCACAAAGCTCGCCGGCACTTGTTCCCGAACGAGCAGAATTGAATTCGTTGGAAGATGTGGTTGAGGCCGTCGAGCGCGAACATATTGCGAAAGTTCTTGAGTCGGTAAACTACAATAAGTCAAAAGCATCGGAGAGATTGGGCATCGATCGAGGCACCCTTTATCGAAAGGCTATCCAGTACAAAATCCCTCTTAAAGCTCCTAAAAAAGAAAAATCCGAGCCCCCGGCTGAGCGCGCAAGCTAGCCACTAAACGCTCCGGCACACACTATGCATTAGTGACGTACGTTAGGCACGAGCGGCTAATCATGGGAGCGACGCTACGAAACTAACGGGCGACAAATGTCGGAGGATACCTCAAGTGAAATATGTTCTGCCGGATTTACCTTATCCCTACGATGCACTGGAGCCGTATATCGACAAGAGAACCATGATCTTGCACCATACAAAGCATCATCAAAGTTATGTCGATAAACTCAATTCCCTGCTGGAGGGTTCACCACTTTTGGGGAAACCCATAGAGGAACTCATAGCCACTCCCCAAAATATTCCCGCAGATATTCGCAGCGAAGTGGAGCACAACGGTGGAGGGCATGCCAACCACAGTTTTTCCTGGAGGTCTCTTTCTCCTGCATCCGAGAAGAGTCCCTCGTCAGGTGCCTTACTGAACGCTATAGACGCGGCATTTGGCAGTTTCACAAATCTCCAAGAAGTGTTCTCGACTCTTTCCGCTTCCCATTTTGCGAGCGGGTGGGCGTGGCTTTGCGTCGATAAAAGCTCCAAGATTACCGTGAAAGCCACAGCGGATCATCAGAGCCCACTCACGGAAGGACTGGTCCCTCTCTTGGTCTTGGATCTTTGGGAACACGCTTATTATCTGAAATACCAAAACCGCAGAGCGGAATATATCAGCGCATTTTGGAATGTAGTGGATTGGGCTCAAGTGAATAAGCGATGGGGGAAGTCTCAAGGAACGATGCTATCGGCCAAAAACAATCGAATTTGAGCCCCACTGCGGAGATTGAATAAACGTGGCCAGTGCGTTGCCCTGCATAACTCACGATTTTGGCTTTTCAACCGACCCTCTTAGTAGGAGGACATTTTCGGGATGAATATCAACGTCATTCAATTCCTTTCACGGCTCCGATCTAGCTATTGGTTTCTTCCGGGGCTTATGGGGCTTGGCGCGATCTTGCTGTCCGTTGGGACTACCCTATTAGATTTGCATTTCGGAATGGAATGGTCTGACAAAACGTTGGGCGTTTTCTCCAATAGACCGCAAGGTGCCCGTGCGTTTCTAAGTACGGTCGCGGCGTCGATGATTACCGTTGCCGGTGTGACTTTTTCTCTAACGATTTTGGCGGTGTCTTATGCCTCTTCGCAATATGGCCCCCGCATCCTTAATAACTTCATGCGCGATCGAAGCAATCAGATTACTCTAGGAACGTTCATCGCAACATTTCTTTACTGCCTTTTAATTCTCAGGACCGTTCGGGGAGCCGATGAATTTACGGGTGGCGCAGTTATGGCTATTGGCGCCTTTGTTCCTCATATTTCCATTTTAGTGGCGCTCTTTCTCGCTCTTCTCAGTGTCGTTGTCTTGATTAGTTTTTTTCACCACATCCCTGAAAGTATGCGCCTATCTAACGTTGTCGAGGATGTCGGAAAACAGCTCCTAGAAAAAATTAAAGTGATGTTTCCACAATCTATACCGTGACCGCCATGATCTTAAACGGGAGATTTTTTCGATGCGACGTTCCCGATCGGGCCGTGACCATTGGTTCTGATTTTCTGACACGGTTACCTCCTTGGTTCAACAGGTTGGTATGGTCGGTGGATATTCCCTCCCTAACCCAATTTCATTTGTCGATGATAGAACGCATTTTAGAAATATTATCTGCGCTCGACAGGGAATATAAGGGAAGTATCTAAACCCTGATTTATCGGTTTCGGAAATTTGGGTGGACGGGGGATGTTCCCCCGTCCACCGACTCAAGTTAGTCGTCGTCCTCTTCGGACTCCTTGTCGTTATCAGCTTTGTCGATTTTCACCGAAAGTACCTTTCCCGTTGCCGCGTCGATATCCAGCTCCTTGATTTCCTTTTCGGCAGTTACGACCTCGACTGAATAGACTAGGTAACCGTTCTTTTTTTCGAGCCCGGCCTGAAGTACTTTGCCGTTCACGTTCTCAGTGGCGATTTTCATCGCCTCTTGAAGGCCGATCTTGGCCAGCCCAGGGAACTCCGCTTCAGAGCGCTTTTCTACTTTCAGCGTTCCCTGAATAGATGACTTACTTTCTGACTCTTTTGCGATTCCAGACAATGATATCGCCATTGCACAAAGCATGGCGAGACCGGACATTATTCGTTTCGTTTTCATGGATTCTCCTTTTGATAGGGCGATTCATTAACTTCAGTATTGCCCTAGTCCATTACCGAACTGTTTCCGCCGCATTACATTGTGGCAATGTTGGAGGGGGCGTGAGGAATCTTGAGATATAAAGTACTTCCGTTTACCGACTGACCGTCCAAGATGGCTTCGCCGCCATGCTGGCGTGCGATAGCTTGAACAGTACTCAGTCCCAGGCCCAACCCTGGGCGAGTTCGGCTCTTTTCCCCTCGGTACAAGCGGGTCCATACTTTTCCTTGTTCGGAAAGAGGAATTCCGGGGCCTTGGTCTTTTACTGCGAGCACATCGAAAGCGCCTTCGCGTTTAGCGTAAAGTTCAATTTCGCTATCCGAGGGAGAAAACTTGATCGCGTTATCGAGAAGATTCCCTAGAGCCTGGAGCAGCTTTCCATGATCACCGTAGACTTGAAAGTTGTCCGTTAGGCTGGCTTTGATTGCGATCTGCTTGTCTTCGGCGACCATGGAATAAAACTCGGTGATTTCTGTAAAAAGGTCCTTCGCGGAAATCGTTTGAAAACTCAAGTTGGCGGTTCCCGCTTCGGCCTCAGAGACTTCAAGGATGGCGTTCAACATCTTGAGAATGGAATCGGCATCTTCCACGCATTCCACCAAGGCTTCACGCGTAGTTTCGACTGAATTCGTTTCCTGGAGTCCTACTTCGGCAGCCATTTTTAGACGTGTGAGAGGCGTGCGCAGATCATGGGCCACGTTGTCTACCGTTTCCTTCAATGTGGACATGAGCAGGCCAATGCGGTCCAGCATTCGGTTGAAGAGTTTGGAGAGCTCGTCCAGTTCTTCCCTGTTTCCCTTCACCGGCGCTCTTGCATCAATATTCCCACCCAAAATGTGGCCCATGGCGGACGTAAGTTCTTGTACGGGTCGCAAAAAACGCGAGGACACCCAGCCTCCGATAAGAAGGCTTAAGAAGGCGAGTGGGATAAGAACGGTGAGAAAACTCTGCCGAAAAGATTCAAGTTGATCCTCGTTCTCTTCTGAACTTTTTCCCACCGTTAATCGAAGGCCGGAAGGGAGCAGTCCGGAGCGCATGAGAATAACATCGTCCGGGGTCTTATTCGGCCTGACCTCGGACCAGTCTTGCCAGTGAAGTATCGAGGCCAGTTGTTTTTCCAGCCCAACGCTATCTGTTTCGTTGGCGATATCATCTGGGACATGGAAGAAGATGCCTCGATCCGTCCGGTCGGTCAGTCGGACGAAGAAGCGGGCTTTATCTGAAAACTGGGGTGCCAATACCACGCTATGCAGACGATCCGGTCCGCCTTTTTCGAGGACGGCGGTGTACTCCCTGAATTTGGAGTCAATAATGTCCCTGTCGCGTTGTTTGAGAGACCGGGAAAATAAGAAATAGGTGGCGGCAAACAGGCCGAGTGAAGTGATGAGAAACAAAACCGCATACACGACAGCGATGCGAGTGCTAGTTTTCTTTAAAAACATAGCCGACTCCGCGCAGTGTGTGGATGCACTTTTCCTTAAATCCTTTATCCAGCTTATTTCTCAATCGACAAACCAACACATCGACTACATTGGTTTGCGGATCGAACTGATAATTCCAGACGTGATCGAGGATTAACGTTTTTGTGAGAACGCGGCCGGGGTTTCTTAAGAAGTATTCGAGCAGAGCGAATTCTTTCTGATGCAGTTCAATCGGTTTTCCCTCTCGGCTCACTTGGCGCGAAAGAAGATCCATCGTCAGTGTTCCGACGGCAAGGCTGGTTGACTCAGGTTTTTGGTTTGCCCGGCGCAATAGGGCCTGAATACGCGCCAAAAGTTCGGCGAACGAAAATGGCTTCGTGAGGTAGTCATCGCCGCCTTTTTGCAAGCCTTTGACTCGGTCATCGACGCTTTGCTTCGCGCTTAGGATCAGAACCGGCGTTCGGTTCGCCTTACTTCTCAATGTCTCAATGAGGGAGAGTCCGTCGAGCTTTGGAAGCATGAGATCCACGACGAGAAGATCGTAGGAACTGGTAGTGACAGCCGCAAGCCCCTCCTCACCATCGGGCGCTTCGTCCACGGTATACCCCGATTGTTCCAGGCCCTTTCGGATGTAGCTGGAGATTTTGAGGTCATCCTCGACAATTAAAATACGCATGCTATTGTTTTTGTAGCACTTTTCTGCTCGTTCATAAACTCCATTAGTAATCATTATCGACCGGCAGGATTGCGCTGATTTTGCGCCAACATTACATGCGTGTAATGCGATTGAAATAGCAGCGCAATTAATGGAGCCGATACTTGAATCATCGGAGCAGGCATGTGGCGTGACGCGACGTTGAACGAGGGGAGAGCATGAACAAAACTTTTGAAAAGAGTGTGAGCAAGGTACCCGAACTAACGCTGGTCTTTTGGATCATTAAGATCGCGGCTACTACCTTAGGTGAAACGGCAGGAGATGCTGTCTCGATGTCCATGAACTTGGGATACCTGGTGGGAACCGCCATCTTTGCTGCCATTTTCCTGATTGCCGTCACCGTTCAGATCAAAGCACCTCGCTTTCATCCCTTTATTTATTGGACGACAATCATTGCAACAACGACTGTGGGAACGACGATGGCCGATTTCGCCACCCGCTCCTTGGGAATAGGCTACGCGGGGGGAAGTACTCTCCTCCTAGTGTTGCTCCTGGGCTCCTTAGCGGTTTGGCATTGGACCATGGGTTCTGTCTCAGTTGATACGGTGAATAGTCCGAAGGTCGAAATGTTTTACTGGGTCACGATCATGTTCTCGCAAACCCTGGGAACGGCTCTTGGCGATTGGACGTCCGATACGGCGGGTTTTGGATACGGCGGAGCCGCAGTCATTTTCGGCGCTTCACTCGCGTTAGTCGCAGGCCTTTATTTCTGGACCCGCATTTCTCGCGTCGGCCTGTTTTGGGCAGCCTTCATTTTAACCAGACCCCTAGGGGCGGTGGTGGGAGACTTTTTAGATAAGCCGCACGAATCCGGTGGATTGGCATTGAGCCGTTATTCCGCATCGGCGGTGCTCGTCGTTTTCATCCTAGCGTGTCTTTTGATTTTTCGACATAAAGCCGCCGAGAAATCTCATTGATTAAATTACCCAATAGTTTTGATCGATTTTCCCCGAAGACACTTCGGCAGATGATGTTTTTGGCGCTTGCTTGCTTCTCTTTGGGGTTATTCATCAAACTCACTTGGGAGCTTCACGAGGACGGAAGTGTCAGCAGCCTTGATGGCTTAATCTTGACCCAAATCGGGAAGTTTCGCCTGGCACGCTTGAACGGCCCGGCAGTGGACATTACCGCATTAGGTTCAGCCACGGTCATGGCGCTGATTTGCATTATCGGATGCGTGGTCCTATGGCTCTTGAGAAATAAGCGGGGCGCTATCTTCTTATTTCTCTCTGCGGCGGGGGCAGGTCTCGGAGTCGGCCTAATAAAACTTCTCATTCAACGGCCTCGCCCAAATGTCATCCCCCATCTCGTGAAAGTGACCGACTATTCCTATCCTAGCGGCCACACGATTGCATCGACGGCTATCTTTCTGTCGCTCGCATTGCTGGCCTCCCGCCACTTTACCGACTGGAAGGAAAGGGCTGTTCTTTTTGTCATCGCAGGGATTCTCATCGGTCTCGTCGCTTTTTCTCGGCTGTATTTGGGCGTTCACTATCCGAGTGACGTCCTTAGTGGCTTGCTTTTGGGATCCGGCTGGACGTTTGGCTTGGCGGTTTTCTTATTCGCCAAACCGCCAAAAGGGAAAAACACGTGAAAAGCATACCAAAGCTGCATCGAAGCCTTTTGGAACACGCTTATTATCTGAAATACCAAAACCGCAGAGTGGAATATATCAGCGCATTTTGGAATGTAATCGACTGGGCTCAAGTGAGTAAGCGATGGGAGAAATCTCAGGGAGCGATTTTCTAATCGAAGTAAAGAGCGTCAGTCCAAATTCCTCATGTGGTTTCCACTTTAGCGTTTCGGCCTACCCTCTTGGTAACCGGCTGTCGAGTTTCTCTCGTTTACGGTAACTCGCTCGCGGATCGAATAATCTTGCAGTTCGAGTATCTCTTTTCGCGAGAGAAAGCCTCACTGGAAGATCTATTCCTCCCTCTTCCGTTTTCCGCTGAGCTTTGCTTCGTAGATTTCAATTAGCTTTAGGACAGGCCCGGGAATTGTTCGTTCGCCTCTTTCCCACATCCCGAGGGCCTGCGGAGTTACTTTGAATTCCTTGGCGAGTTCGATCCGCGACAATCCAAGTGCTCCACGAATATTAGATAAGCGCTCCGCCTCTTTTTTCTTGGCGGAAATAGATGTCGTCTGTCTTGGCATTCCAACTGAGTCTAGTTTTCCAGGCCACCGATTTCAATAGAAACATTGTTTCTAAATTCTTATTGACTCGGGTTTCACAGAGTGGAAACATTGTTTCTATCGGTTTTCTTATGGGGCCGAGGTTGCCTCACTTCGAGGAAACTCGTTTTGAGCCAGCTCAAAATAAACAGGGCTCGAAAGTTATAGCTTTCGAGCCCCGTTAAAATTCCGTCAGCACTTGGATTGCACCCCGAGACGCTGACTTCACTAACCCAAGCTCGCAAGAGCTCAGGACTTCAACATCCTCCATTGTTGGCGGGGTTGAAGGGCCTGTCAACATGGAGAATGACATGACTAGTCAGATCATCGCAGTTACGAATCAAAAAGGTGGAGTAGGAAAGACCACGACCACCATCAACCTTTCCCAAGCTCTCGCCATCCGGGGAGCATCTGTCCTTGTGGTCGATACCGATCCGCAAGGTAATACCACCCAGGGCTTCGGAATACCCTCCTCAGCTATCGGCAAATCGATCAGCGATCTAATTCTCGATCGTGACCTGCCTGCTGACGCGGCGATCTACAGTGGAGATGGGATCTCTCTGATACCGGCAACCCGGCGTCTCGCGGAAGTCGAGCGGGAGATGGTCGGTATGACTAATAGCGAACTTCGACTCGCCCGAAAGCTGAACGCCGCCAGGGAAAAATACTCTGTCATCATTCTCGATGTTCCGCCGACCTTCGGGCCTCTCATGAATTCAGCGCTCAACGCGGCGGACGCTCTTATCATTCCCGTCGATTCCGGGTTCTACGCAATGAACGGAATAAAAGACATGCTCACCGAGATCGAGGAGATCAAACTCGGAACGAACCCGGAACTGGAAATCCTAGGAATACTTCTCACTCTCGCCGATCAGACGAGACTCGCGGGAGATGTCTTCGACGAGCTCGTGGCGAGTTTCGGTGAGAAGGTTTTTACGACCAAAATCCGGCGAAACGTGAAGCTCAAAGAGGCACCGGCTCTCGGTAAAACGATTTTCCATCATGCACCCACCAGCTCGGGCGCGGAGGATTACCTGATGTTTGCCGATGAGGTGCTATCTCGCCTCCAGCACCCCCAATCTGAGGGATCTCAGTTTGAGTCAACTCAAATGGATGACTCCACTTCCGTTACAATGGCTGCGGGAGGCGTGAAATGAGCGAAAAAAAGCCAAGCAGCCTTCGCAACGCCCTTCGGGAAATGCGGGTTAACGAGCCTCTGCGTTTATCCAAGAGCGGTCCGAGCTTCAAACCGCCACCGGAAGCTTCGTCGGCAAATGGAAAGGAGGTGCCTCCTCGTGAGGCGCCTCCGTCTGAGGCCCATCGAACAGAGGTGCCTCAAAAAGCGGAGCCTCGAAATGAGCCGCCTCAGAATGAGGCAGTTCAAAAGGAGGAGGTTCAATATGAGGTAGCTCCAAGTGAGCCACCTCGCCATGAGCCAACTCAAAGTAAGCCACCTCGAAATGAGGATGCTCACAACGGGCACACTCAAGTTGAGCAACCTCAATCTGAGGTACCTCATCTCCGCCAAGCTCAAAATGAGGCACCTCGATCAGAGATACCTCGAAATGAGCCAGCTAGTTCTGAGGCGCCTAGAAAGAAGCAAGCTAAGAACGAGCCACCTCGAAATGAGGCGACTACTGAGACCGAGGTGGCTCAGATTGAGCTACCTCAAATTGAGCAATCTTCGAAAGCGTTCTTCCGCCTATCTGACCGGGCATTCTCGTTCCCACAGCTCCAGCGCTTGTCCGGAGATTGCTTCCGTTTGTTTCTCTGGATGTCGTCTCGGGGGTGGAGGTTCCAAACTTCCGACGGAACGCTACGCGCTTCGGTAGGATTCATTGAGGACCATACGGCCATGTCTCATGCCACGATCTCGCGTTGTCTCAAAACTCTGCGCGAGGCATCGCTCCTCGAACTGCTGGAAACGGACTACAAACGCGGCAACGTCTGGTGCATTTCTCCCATTGCGTTTGCTGGTTGTGATCCAGAAAACCTGCCACCTCGATCCGAGCAACCTCAAAATGGGGGACCTCGGAGGGAGGCGGCAGCTCCCTCAAAACGAGATCGCTCCCACCTCAATTTGAGGACGAAGCCGCCTCGAAATGAGGGACAAATAAGAAGTATTAAGAAACCTAAGAATCTCTCTCAAGAAGGCACAGAGGCGCTGTTGGATCGCATCGAAAAAATCCGCGCCCCCGAGAAACAAAAGACCGAGCGGGATGGACTCATGCAGTTACTGGAAACTCACACCTGCGAAGAGATCAGCACGACACTGGCGTATGTCGATCGCTACGGCACTCTGTCCGGAGAAAGCTGCCACAGTCCATTTCGCTATCTCGCAACGGCGATAGACGACGTGCTACAGACTTGCCGGAAAAAGGGATTCACTCCAGTGGCAGAAGCAGACGGACATAGAAGTCGGAATGAGGCGAAATCGCAACCGGATGAGCGGCAGGAGGAAGAGCGAAAACGAACTGCTTTAGCCGCTTTTCAGAGCGAGTTAACCGCGGAGGAGCGAACAAAGGTTATCTCGGATTTTGTCGCTAAAGAATTCTCATTTGGCTACAAGCCCTCCGAAGGTTTGGCGACACGGCTGGCGGCAATGCATTGGTTCACCGGCCGGCAGTCGGTACAAGCGGCTCAAGCGAGCTAGATCCTAGTTGTTCGTCGCCCCGGGGGAAGCTAAAGGCTCGAGGAATCCTCGTCCCCCACAAAGTCGCAATCTCTCGAACCCCCGCGCAGTTGGGGTTCGAGAGTGCGTACGAAAATGTGGTGGCGGAGACTCCATCATTCGAGCCGCGTCCCCCCGGGGGACAGGACGGGCAAAATAGGGGATAATTGGTTCCGTTCTCTGCAGTGAGCACCTGTGGGTAAGCTCCTGTTATTTTTTATTTTCTTAGTAGATTCAGCGCGTTAATAAATGACGGGGTTAGATTCCTCTCCTCTCCGCCATTACTTTCTAACTACTTGATTGAACTAGATTCAGGATCGGACGATGGGAAAGTGGGGGACACAGGGGGACAGGATTGCTTTCACCGCGAAAATTTTCGGGGGGCTT